>JBBILH010000071.1:0-17819 GCA_037445005.1 Nitrospira sp. | reverse complement strand
CCCTCCCGCGCGTTGAGATTGTTCGGGTCGCAGGCAAGCACGGCTTTCCAATTGAAGAGCGCGTCCTCATGCTGCGCCAAACGTTCCAAGACCATGGCAAGCTGACAGCGCGAGGAAATGTCCGTCGGACAGACGGTCAGGCGGTATTGGAGCTCATCGATTCGTCTGATCCAGGTCGTAGATGTGTCGATGGGGCGTGAATGAGAAATATCGGTTCGCTTTGCCTCGCTCTTCCTTGCCATGCCGCCCTCCTTTCTTTCCCGCGCCTTCTTCATCTAGATCGGTTCCATATCACTATGTCGGCCAGGGACAGAGTTGTTCGACGCCTCCATTGGCGCGGATCTGTGTTCCGGTCAATCGAACGGTCTTTCCGTCCTTCGGCAACTGGATACCGAGGTCTTTCCGAACAGTGCGGAACACCTCGATGATGTGGTCCATCTGCTTCACGTCCAGGTCCTGTACGCTCAACATGGCGTCTTCGTGAATGTCGTGGCAGAAAGCGATCGTCAGGCAGTTCGTGCCTGCACGGACCATCCGCAGAGCGAGATTGGCGTAGTGACAATGAATGCCGATGAAGAGCGCGACTTCGATCTTGTTTCCCCAGATCGTGAGATTGGGGTGATTGGGGTTGATGCCTTCCTCTGGATCGATCTTGGGATATTTGGGCCGATAATCCGGCATCGGGATAATCATGACACCGGGGATTTCCGCGGCGAGTCGCAGTAGAGCCTGACTCTTGGCGATCCAATCGGGATTCCAGGCCCAAAGGTACAAGGGCCCCGGAAAGATAGTGGGATTCTTACGAGTGTACAGTTGCCGAGCTGCCTCGGCGATGACCGCATCTTCCAGCGCGTGTCGCCCGTAGAGTAGCCCGAATCCTGAATCAGGGTGCGTGACGCCCAACTCCATGGCCGACGGCGGATGAAAACCCGCCGGGCCGACATCGATTACCCGGTCGTGATCGGGTGAAACATCTTGTTTCATGCTCGTCTCCCTTCTAGATGACCATAGCGGTGACTATGAACCGGAATCGAGTTCGACCTTGACTGCCATAATGGACCTTCCCTTTGAGTGGTCGGTCTCACCAGCGTTCGCTCATGTGTCACGATGGCGTTCACGGCGCGATCGGCGGAGGGACAATTTGAATACGGCCTCTCCATCGTCAACAGTGTTCCACTACTGCGGCGTCTCTGCCGATAAAGAGCATCCGACGCCGAAACGATGGCCCTGGTCATGTCCGTTCAAGTAGAGGAATCCGCGCCGTCATCAAGCATGTCTCCGAGCGGCAAGCGGCTTCTTGGAGACGGATTATCACGATTCCCCCGCCGAAAGTTCCGCGGCCAAGTCCTCTCCCCGTTCGGTGATCGTTTTGGCAAGGATCTCGGCGGCCAGAAAATCTCCCTTCTCGATTCGACTGCGGATTTCAATCATGTGGGATTCCAGATTCATCACACGCTGTTTGATCAATTCGATTCCGGCTCGCCGCCTTCCGTTCAGCCCATGGGCCAGCAATTCCTTCACCGATGCGATGCGCCGTTTCGCCCGCTCCTCCATGCCGAGCGCGGCGATTCTCGCCGCTTCCCTTGCTTGCATCCCCTTGGCCGCCACATGCTCGCCGTCCTCGACTACCCGAATAAGCAACTGATCCGCCGCTGCATACGAACGCAAGAGGGGCATGACGCTTTCCTGCTTGGTCAACTCGCCCTTCGCCGTCGCGAATTCCTCTTCCAGTCGATCAAACTCTTCCTTGGCATATTCAGGCGCTCCGCTCCGCCGCGCCCGCTCGACGCTTGCTTTTGCCGCTTCAAGTTGTTCGACAGGCGGCTGGTCGCAGGCGCTCACCCCCAGCATCATCGTCGCCAATAGTGGTCCGATGCGCCGGAGCCTGTGTCCGGCATCTCCGGCGTGGAATATTTGCACGGTCGCCGTCCTTCACTGGAATTTGAAGTGGGAGGGTTTTGCCATCACCCAGCGAGAATGCACACTCAATGCCGTGGACGGAAGCGGAGAAGAACTGCTGATTCTCAGCAGGTTACGGTCGAGGAGTTTCGTGAGATTGCGATCTCCGGGCCATCTGACGAGGGAAGTTCCCGATTTGCCTGCAAGATTTGCAGATCACCCTCGTCAGTGAGCGAATTGCGAAGGGTATCCACGTCGAATCTCGAGGAGCTATCCGGGCCGCGCATTCGACCGATGCGAGCAAGAGAGGAGCAAGCAAAGCCGTCGATTACTCGCGGATGTTGTACTCCTTGATCTTGTACTGAAGACTTCGCAGGCTGATGCCGAGCAGCTTCGCGGCTTTCTCGCGATGATTGGTGACTTCCGCCAGCGTCCGCTCAATGACCGTCCGTTCAATCTGCTCCAAGGATGTGCCGAGAGTTACGACCATGGTGCGCGCATCGTCCTTACTGACTTGCACATCTTCCGGCAAGTGCTCAGCCTTGATTACCGGCTCTTTGACGGTCACCACGAGTCGTTCCATGAGGTTTCGCAACTGGCGAATATTGCCCGGCCATGCATAGAGCCGCAGCAACCGCATCGCGTCCCGCGACACGTCTTTTGTATCCCGATGGTGGCGGGAGGAAAACTCGGTCAGAAACCTTTCCACAAGCAACGGAATATCGTCGTGCCGCTCACGCAGCGGCGGGAGACGGATCGGTACGACATTGAGCCGGTAGTACAGGTCCTCGCGGAAATCTCCCTGCTTGACCGCTTCCTCAAGATTGCGGTTGGTGGCGGCGATGATACGAGTATCGACCGTAATCAACTTCGTCCCGCCGAGACGCCGAAACTCTTTCGTTTCGAGCACACGAAGAAAGTCCACCTGCGACTTCAAAGACAGTTCGCCGACTTCGTCGAGCAACAACGTCCCGCCGTCGGCCAATTCGAAACGACCGACCTTCGTCGCCATGGCGCCGGTGAAGGCGCCCTTCTCGTAACCGAATAATTCGCTTTCGAACAGATTCTCGGGAAGGGCGCCACAATTCAGAGTGATGAACGGGCCGCCGGCTCTGAGGCTCTTGTGATGGATCGCGCGGGCCACGAGTTCCTTGCCGGTCCCGCTTTCACCGGTGAGCAGGACGGTCGCGTCGCTATCCGCTACCATCTCGACCAGACCATACACCTGTTTCATGGGTTCGCTCTCGCCCACCATCTCATCGAAGCGCGCCCTGGTCTCGAGCCGATCCTTGAGTTGCCTGTTTTCCCTGGCCAACGCATGGCGGTCCAACGCTCTTTCGACGACCACCGGCAACCGATCTCGCTCGATGGGTTTCGACAGGTAGTCGTAGGCGCCCTCTCGCATGGCTTCGACCGCGGTATCGATCGAGCCGTAGGCGGTCATGACGACGACCTCGATATCGGGCCATTTTTGCTTAAGGCGGCGGAGAAACTCCAAGCCGCCCATTCCCGGCATCTTGATGTCGGTCAAGACGAGATCGGCGGTCGCTTCGTCGAGCAGAGTCATGGCTTCTTCCCCGGAAGCCGCTCCTCGCATCTGGTAGCCTTTTTTCTCAAGAAGAGTGACCAGCGCCCCTCGGATGTTGATTTCGTCGTCGACTACGAGAATCGATGATCGATTCGTCATGATGCTGCCTCGATCGGGTGTGCCTGGGGTACGAGCGCCGGGAATCTCAGCGTCACGATCGTGCCTTTCCCAGGATTGCTTGATATGCCGATCGAGCCGCCGTGATCCTGCATGATGCGGTACGCGATGGCGAGGCCCAAGCCGGTGCCGCTCGACTTTGTCGTATAAAAAGGTTCGAACACCCGAGGCAATGCTTCCTCCGAAATGCCGACACCCGTGTCTTGAACGGTGATCTCCACCCAGCGCGCGCCGGCGTCAACGCGCGTCTCTGCTACGATTCGGCAACAGCCTCCGTCTTTCATCGCGTGGAATGCATTGACGAGAATGTTTACCAAGACCTGGCCTATTTGTGTCTCGTCCCCCACCACCGCGGGCAACGACGGTTCCGTCGTCCGCACCAGTCGGATGCTCTGCTCCTCCGCTTCAAATCGCATCAGGCTGACGATATGCTCGATGATCCGAGCGAGATCCACTTCGTGCAGGCCCATCGAACCGGGGCGGGAGAATTTCATGAAATTGTCGAGAATCGTCGCGAGACGGCGGCATTCGGCGTTCACGACCTGCAAATAATGCGCGCTGGTTTTCGTCTCGACGCCGCAATCCCGCAGGTCCTCCTCGAGCAGGTGAAGATTCAGATCCATGGCGCTCAATGGGTTGCGGAGCTCATGCGCCACGCCGGCCGACAAGGTGTGCAACGCCGCGAGTTTGTCGGCGACGCGGACCCGCTGCTCGAGCGCGAGCCACTCCGTGACGTCCTGCGCCTGAAGCAGCACTCCGGCGATCTGTCCGTCGTCCTCTCTTAATTCCACGGTGCTGACGCGAATGGTCTGCACACGATGGTCGCAACGTTCGTACGGGAGGTCTTTCTGGTTGACGTGATGGTGCGTGCGAAGGGCTTCGTCGAGGACCGCTCGAATCATCTCTGCTTGTGGAAACACGGTGTCATAGGAGTTCCCCAGCAAGTCGGCCGCCGAACGTTTGAACACGGACTCGGCGGTGGGATTCACGGCGGTGATGATGCCGCTGCGGTTCACGGTCATGATTCCCGTCGGGATGCTCTGGAGGATGTGACGCGCCAACCCTTTGACTTCTTCCAGGGTGCTCCTCGCGCTGTCGTAGTGAAGAAAGGTCATGAGCGCGGTGATGCCGAATGCGCCGACAAGAAACACCAGCACGGTAAATATGATCAGGTCGCGGCGCGATTGCCAAAGCGCCGGGAACAACTCGGTGGGGACCGATTTGCCCTGCGACAGTCCTTGCAGGATCAATTTTTCCTGCTCCAGGCTGAACAAAAGCAGCACGGCCGCCACCATGGCCAGCACCAGAATTACCGGAGCGATGAGGCGGTAAGGGATGCGGCGGACAAACGGGGTTTGGGGGACAGGCCTAAACATGAAAGCTGCTCACCGACTGGTCTTAAGGGCACCGGTAAAAGCCGGATAGCCTCGACCGCATATTCTGCCTGGTCGTCTCTCAGCCTGTCCAGTCTCATGCCAGTGCGAGGCATCGGTCCACATAGTCCTTGATACCGGGATCATTGGTGACGAAGACGACGGACCAGGATTCATCCTTGGAGCATAATCTTCGAAGAATGGTCTGTCGGAGGCCGGGCTCGACGTTATGCAGCGTGCCGTCGAAGATCAGGAGCGGCGGCCGGGTCACGATGGCTCGGGCCACGAGCATTCGAAGTATCTGACTCTTTGTGTATCGATTCCCAGCGGGCTCCACTATGGTCTCGAGTGCGTGCGGCAGTTCATCGATTTCCTCTTCCAGCTCCACAAAACGCAGCGCCCATCGCAGATCCTGGTAGGGTATCGGCCCTCGCCCCAGGGAGATGTTTTCGCCGATCGTGCCTCCGAACAAGGTGGGTTGCGAATCAAGCACCAGGCCCCGCGCGGCGTTCACGTAATCCAAGGACACGTCGCGCAGGTCGATGTCGTTGTAGCGTACCACTCCTGACGCAGGTCGATACAACCCCGCCAGCACGAGGGCGAGGGCGGATTTTTCCGCGCTGGTCCGAACGAGCACCCCTACCTTTTCACCGGGAGCCGTTTCCAGGTTGAATCGGGAGAAGAGGGGCGGTTCATGTTGGTATGCAAACGACACGTCCTTGCAGGTGAGATGAACGCCGAAGAGCGAAGGATTCGGCAGGTCTGAGGTTGCTTCGACCCCGAGGGCTTCGTGTTTGGGCAAGGCGAACAACCGGTTGAGTTCGTCCAGGGACGTCATGACGTAGGTCATCGCGTAGATTCGACGAGTCACGGTGTCGAGATTCAAGAGCAAGGTTCCCACGATGACTTCGGCCGCCACAAACTGTCCCAGCGTGATCTGCCCCGATGACAACAGGAAACCGCCCAAGGCGATCATCCCGCTGTGGCAGATCGCTTCCCAGATCACGATGCCTCGATACTGCCGCCACGTGAGAATCTCCGAGCGGCCGCGCCGGGCCGCCAAGTACTCATCCACCAGTTGGTCCGTTCGGCTCATGAGGAACGGAATGCTCCGGCTGGACTTAAAATGCAGGCGATTGTTTGCGATGTCCAAGATCCAGGTCAACACGTCGTAGTTCTTTTGAGACACGGCCTGGGTGGCCTTGATGCCGCCTTGACCGGCGGCCATGGCGACCAGAAGAAAGCCGCCGAGCAGAAACGCGTTGTAGATCAAGAAATTCGGGTGATAGAAGACGAGGATCGTCATGCCGGTCATTCCGGACATGACCACGTTGACCAAGTCGACCAGGACGACGATGACGGCGCGCGCGAGCAACTCGGCCTCGATGAACCGATACGCTTGCGTCGGATCGAAGGCTTCCTGCCTGATCCGCGGCAAGTGATGCGTCATGGCGAAGGCGATGCGCGCATAGAGCCGTTGGAACAGCGTTTCCACGGCGCTTGTTTGGAAAACGCGGAAGAACCCGATAAAGAGCAGGCCGACGAACATGACCAGTGCGAAGGTCAGGATCATGATCGGTTCGATCGCGTATGCGAAGGTGTTGGTAAGCTCTTGGACGGTCAAGGGGACGACGAGAGAAAAGAGTCCGATTGCGGCGGCATAGCTCGCAAGAATGGCCAGGATGCGGCGCTCCAGGCCGATCAGCAAGCCGAGTCTGTGCAGCTCCGACCATGCGCCCGTCGGAGAGAACGTCTTCACGGGCTCTTGCGTCACCATGGACGGCTCCCGGCGCCGTCGATAGAGGCGTCGCCTCGTCTTGGAGAAACGTGGGGGGACATCCTTCCGAGGTCTGGAGATCGTGACCGACGCGGCGGTCGCGAACAACGTGGGAGGAGGACCATCGAGCTCAGCCCCTCGTCGTCGGCACAGGACGCTTAGGCCGGCATATGCCGGGTTCGCGCGGCGAGCGCTCCTCGACGGCGCGAGAGGATCTTGATGCAGTCGTCACAAAGCTCTTGCAGGCTCAGATCGTCAAGGTGCAGCGCCGTCGCCCGGCGCGCGCATCGATCGCAGTACCGAATGCGGGGAGTCGGATTATTAGGTGCCCTGGTTACGGATTGGTTCATTCATGTGCCTCTTGGTGGATGGGTTCATGCACAATGCTCATCCTCGATCTCAGCCCATTGTTTGATGGCGTCGTCGAATGAGCCGACTCCTACCTGGAGCAGGGCCAATCGATGCCGGAGAATATATTCGTATCGCCTTAATCGTTCGGCATTTTGCGTCGTGCGGTCGTGCACCGAGTGTCCAACGATCCGCTTCACCGTACCAAGCCATTCTTTGGACTCGAATAATCGAAGGCTGTTGATGCAGATCGTCAGTCCGTTCTCGATCGTGGAGATGGCGTTGTCGATCTGTCGAGCATGCTGGTACACCGTGCCGAGAAGCAGGTAACCTCTCAGCCAAAAGGGGTTGGAATCCAGCGTTGTCTCAAGGAGCTGCACCGCTTGGACAATCTCCTCTCGCTCGGCTTGTTCCAGGACTACCTGCGTAATCGACTCAAAGCCGTCACTATGTGGATCGGCCACGATCCGGTCCAATGCGCGATTCATGGTGCGCAATCGGAGCGCAAGGTCGGGAGGCATCCCACTTCTGAAAAGCGGCATCGGTGTCGCATTGAGCAATACCGATGCCTTCTCTTTCCCTTGAGGCTGAACGCTGACAACCTATTGAATTTGCGCGTTCAATGGAAATCGGACTGGTGGGAGAAGAACGATCTCGTACTCGTGGTTCTGAGGGGACAAAGCTGAGCTGCAAAAACTGCAGAAGCTGGACAGGGTCAATCAAGCGCGAGCTCTCCACGCTCCATCGAATACGTTCTATCCTGGGGCAAGAATCCTCGTATCACGGAATTTACGTTCAGGATGTACCAGCGTTTCCATCACGTCGGCCTTCTATGTCCAAGTCCGGTCTCCGGCTCATCTTTGACAAGGAACGAGTCGAAGTCCGGGATTGATCGCGGAGAGGCAGCGGCGGAATGCAAGTCGAACAATAGACCTGCTTAGTGCGGTTGTCCCATATGCCCATATTAAGAGTCTTCTTGCACTCACGACAAACCATGAAGATCAAGGCAACTCTCCCTGCTGAGCATCAAACGGTATTAAACGCCTCTGAAGGCAGAGCAACAGACATGCCTCAAGAAGAGAGGACAATGGACCTCCTGCATGGGCGGAGGCTTATGAATGAAACGATCGACAAAGTTTCACAAGAATCCATCACATGGTCCGCCACATGGTCCGCGAGTCTGCAAAATTTGCATTATGCGTTTCGAGAAAAGCCGGGAGGTTCGTCACGAAATCGCACGAACACTTCAAGTTTCAGGTTCAAAGAATTAGTCCGAACAACTTGAAACATGAAACCTGTAATCTGAAACCGCCCGCTTCGCTCACGCTTTACGTACGATCCTGCACTTGCTTGTGCCGTGATTGCAGGAGAAGCGTTCATGAATAATGTCGGCTGGGAATCTGTCCGAGTAAGCCTTCGTTGCGAGGCGATGGCGCTGCTGGTAGATGAGCGGCGCAAGGCATGAAAAACGCGGAGGCGTATTCGCTGAAATACGTTGAGGATTGTTTCGGGCCGAGAACGGCGCAGATGCCTGCAGGTCGCTTGCCGCAGTAGTACGGCATTACTCGGACAGACTTCTAGCAGGATGCGGAAAAAGTCCGCCAGCGGCGTTCTCGACTCGCACGGTAACTCGCGTGAACCGTCGCGCGTGAAGCGTGAAGCGAGGGACGGAACAGCAAGCACGAGCGTGAATCGGCTGCGGCCTTGCTGGACGGCCTTTTTGCGCATCCTGCATGGCTGTTCAGCGTGGTCTCAACCTTCGCTGTCTGCGACGGTGCAGGTATCAAAGAGAGTTTTTCCGCAGCCTGCTAGGTTCTTGATCCGGCTGCCAGCGTGATGAGAATCGCCGAGGACTGTACGGCCGTCAAGGAGTGAGGGACCGCGGCTCTGAGCGCGAACAACTGCCCTGTGCGGAGGGAAACGGTTCGGTCTGAGGCGGTGAATTGAATCTCTCCTTCCAGAACCTGCACGGTAATGTCGCCGGCCGCCTTGTGGGTCGAGAGACTGTTCCCTTGGCGCAGCGACCGGAACACCACCCGGAGGCTCTCGGTCTTGAGCAGGACTGCGGTATGGTCTTTTCCCCTCCAGGCATCGAGAAGCGACGACAGGTCGAAAGAGGCGGCCGGAGCCTGCGCTGAAAGCGTGGGGACCGGATCTTCTTCAGAAGAACTCATGGCAAGAGGTTTCATCGGTCACCGCACTGTTCTCCGTCACAGCCACCCCTGCCGCGATGGCCCATCCCCATGCCTCCGCCGGGCCCCATGCCCTTACCGTGGCGCATCATGCCCGGTCCATGGTCGCCGGCAAAGGTACGCTCATATTGCATGATCGCCCAGATATCTTCGTCGGTGAGCTGATCGCCAAAGCCGATCATTGCCGTCCCCGGCGACCCGTGTTTGATCACCCAGAAGATCTCGCCCTCCGTTCGGTGACGCCAGAATCCATGATGCTGAAAATTCCGCGGGGATGGATCCAGCGAGGCGGCAACCGGTCCGTCGCCTCCCCCGCCCTGTCCATGACAATTCACGCAGGTCCCTTTCCCGTGATAGAGCGCCTTTCCTTTCTCGACGGTCTCCGGAGAAGCCGGCAACGGGTTTGTGAGGGCGCGCGCCTCCGCCAGCCTGTCGGCCGGGACGAGCGGCTGCATCATGTTGCGCTCCGCCGCCCACGAAGGAGATGCCAAAGCGAGGACAAGCCCCACGCCGGCCGCAAAGATGCCGTGAAGCGTTCTTTCGGAGGTTGAGAGAACTGAGATACAAGGGACAAGCCGCGACGGTTTCCTGGTTCTCACCCTGACGCCTTCGGCTCCGGACCACATGATGCAACCTCCTTGCGCCCCATTGGTTAAAAGTCCAACTCGACCATTTTCCGGTGAAACCGGGTCACGACGTTCGGATCAGGCGTCAAGCGGACCTCCGCTTCTTCCTTCCCTTTGTACGGCAGGAGGTTGAGCACATAGCGGAGACTTTCCAGCCGCGCCGCCTGCTTGTCGTTCGCCTTCACGATGATCCAGGGACTGAACGTCGTGTGGGTCTTGCCGAACATTTCTTCCTTGTACCGCGTGTAGGAATCCCACAACTCCTGGGCCTTCTCGTCGACCGGGCTCAACTTCCACTGCTTGAGCGGATTTTGCCGTCTGGCTTCGAACCGTTTGGCCTGCTCTTCCTTGGAAATCGAGAACCAGAACTTGATGATCGTGACGCCGTCTTCGTAGAGCATGTGCTCGAATTCGGTGACCTGCTGGAGAAACCGCTGATGATCCTTCTTGCTGCAGAAGCCCATCACCGGCTCGACCACGGCGCGGTTGTACCAACTGCGGTCGAAGAAAACGATCTCGCCCTTGTTCGGCAACTGCCTGATGTAGCGCTGAAAATACCACTGGCCTCGCTCCTCGTCGGTCGGCTTCGGCAAGGCTACGACACGCATGGCGCGGGGGTTCAAATGTTCCGTGAAGCGCCGGATCGTCCCTCCTTTGCCGGCGGCATCCCGGCCTTCGACGAGAATTGCGATTCGCTGTCCGTCGATCTGCACCCAGCGCTGGAGCCGGACGAGTTCGACTTGAAGCGCGCGCAGTTCCTGTTCATACAAAAGCGTTCTTCTGACTTCCTCAAGATCGACTTGTTTGAATTTCAGAAGCTGCAAGAGCCCTTTCCGTGAATTGATCCGGCGCAGATCCTCATCCGTAAGCTCGTGCCCCGGCGTCCCGATCGCCGCAGCGCCTCTCGCGCTTTCGCCTTTGAGAAAGCGTTTGTACCCATCGCCCTCGCGAGGGACGGCGGTCGGAATGGTTTCCAACTCGTCGGCCAGCAACTCACCGTCCTTGCCGACCATTTTCTGGATGTCGTCGTCGGAGTTGCGGCGCTCTTTCCGACTTTTCAATTTGTCGGACGCTTCTCCGTCCGATGCCATAACTTCCCCCTCTCGTCGAGTCAAAATGCGACGTTGCGATCGCGCTGCGCCACTTCCTTGATGTAGTCGGGCATGCCTTTGATCGTGGCGCCGGCCACGAGATCCGAACCACTGATCTGTCTTGCAACTGCGCAGGCGCCGCACACCCAGATGGGCACGCCGGCCGCCTGCACGGCAGCGAGCAGATCTTTCAACGGCGCCAGGTTGACGCCGTGCACGTGTTCGGCCGCGCCCTTCCGGCCGAGCGTTACCGCTTCATTCCAAAGCCAGAGCACGACGTCGTGCCCCTGCTCCTTCGCCGTCTTCGCCGCCATGAAGGGCAGCGTCGCCATGGTCGGATCGTCGGGGCCTCGACTGCCGGAGATGATAAACGTCGCCATCTGCTGCTCCTCCGCCGCTCGTCGTTCGTATCGCGATTCTGAGTTCTAGGTTTCAGGTTCGAAGTTTCATGCTGGGCGGAAAACTAAATCCTCACACTTGAAACCTGGAACCGTCGGCTGTTACGTTTCACGCTTCACGATATACGCTTTACGCTCTTTCTCTACCGCGGTCCTTTGAACGTCGCTTTCAAATACGCCATGACGTCCGCCACACCCTGCTGCCCGATCGTCAGTCCCCAGTAGGGCATGTTGGCGGATTTTCCCATCGCTGCGCCGCCGTGGTTGATCATGTTGTACAGGTATTCGTTCGACATCTCATTGAAGTTGATGTTGGCGTGAATCGCCGGCTTCGGCTCCAAGTTGGCTGCGGCAGGCCCGTCGCCTTTGCCTGTTGCGCCATGACACTGCATGCAATACTCCTTGTAAAGCACCCTGCCTCGCCCTGGGCTGGCTTTTCCGAATTCCGGTGCCGTCCAGGGTTCATAATATTTGAAGTCCGGCACCCCCTGTGCGGCGAGATAGCCGATGACCGCGCGTAACTGGGGGTCGGTGGCATCGGCGAGGAACTCCCCGGTGTGGGTGATGAAGTCCTGTGGGTTCTGGCCGAATCGGTACAGCCAATCCATGTTGTAACGTTGCCCGGCGTTTTGCAGCGCGGCGCTCTGCTGACCACCGATCAGCTTCCCGTTCTCCTCTATTGTGTGACAGCCGAGGCAGGCATGGGCTTTATAGGCCATCCCGCCGAACGCCACCTCGAACTTCGAGACTTTCGTCACATCAAACGCGCCGACTTTGACGCGCGGGTCTTTGTTGTTCTTTTCGAAGTAATCCGCAATCGCATTGGCCTCCGTCTCGGTCACGACCGGGTGCTTCATCGGCCCTTCGCTCAAATCCCAGCGATAGCCCTTCACATACAACGGCGCCTCTTTTCCAGTCAGCCAGCGAATGAGCCAGGGCCGCTGATACTTGCTGCCGGCCCAAATGAGATCGGGGGCCCGCAAATTGAACCGCGATTCGGCCGTCCCCTCGAGGCGATGGCATGAAACACAGGCTTGCTGTATGAGCTCCTTGGCCCGAGGCTGATCGCTCCCGAACAACAAGCGGGGAAAGGACATCAACCCCACCAGCCCCAATACGCCGGCCCCGATCACAATGCCCCGTCTCCACTTCATGAACTCGACTCCTTTCGTTGGAACCAGCCGCCGATAAGAAAGACCGCTACCTCGTCAGCAACCACGCATGGATGTCGGCGATATCCTGATGACTCAAAGCGCTTTCCCAGGCCGGCATCGCGCCGCGCCCATGCAACACCGTTTCCCAAAACAGATCCTCGTGTTTGAGGATGGAGTTTTTCGCCAATTTGGGACCGTGGCCTCCGATCGCGTCCTGGCCGTGACAGGCCTGGCAATTGGTCTCGAAAAGGCCGGCGCCTCGTCTCGCCACGCCCACCACCGGGCCGCTGTCCGGTGGAGCCTGCCCGAGCGGCTCCGCCTTATGGAGATCATGGTCCCATGGAGGAAGGCGGTCCGGCGCGCCCGGATGGTACCGGGCCGACAAATATCGCGTGAGCAGATCGGCCTCGTCGTTCGACAACTCCGCGCCCCAATGCCTCATCTTCTCGACCGTCGCGACCCATCGTTCTTTGGGCAATCGTTGCTGTTCCACCAAGTCCGGACTGTGGCAGACCGCGCAGCGGGCGATGATCAATCCTTCGGCTCGCTGGGCCAACGCGGCGCTGGTCGAAGCCAAGTCCTCCTCTTGCGCCCCTGTCGTCATCGCAGCAACGAACAGACAACAGACGAGAAGCAATGCGACCGATATTTTCGCTTCCCGCTTGACGATTGACGCTTGACGATTGACGATCATCCTGACACCGTGACGTTCACCCGGTCCCACCCGTTCCACACAAACCCGCTTGGGTTCCATGGACTGGTTTCCGGCTGCTCATCGCCGTTCGCATCTGTGGCGCGTGCCAGGATCGTAGCTTGACCGGCAGCCGACGGTTTCCAGACGAACTGCCACTGCCGCCAGGCGTAAGGCAGATCCTCGCCGACTAGGCGCGCGGCCTCCCATGTCTTTCCACGATCGAGTGATAGCTCCACCTTCTTCACAGGGGATTCTCCGCTCCATGCCACACCCTGAATCGTCACAGGCCCCGGCCCGACGTTCGCGCCGTCGGCAGGCGCTACGATCAATGACTTCACCGGCATCGCTTCAACCGGCGCCATCGTCGTTCCCGGCAAGCCGGAGTTCGACTGAATGGCCGTGACCGGCATCCGATAGGCGGTTTGCATGTAGTATCCCTGCGCTTCATTCTCCTGAACCGAAATGTCCGTCAGCCACTTAAGACAGGATTCCGCCATCCATCCCGGCGTCACGACGCGCAGCGGGGCTCCATGCAGGAGCGGCAACGGCCGCCCGTTCATCTCATAGGCGAGGATCGTGTCGGGATGGAGCGCCTTCTCCAGCGGGATGCTCCGCTTGAAGAGCGGCACCGATGCCTTGACCGGCCGATCAGCCCCCAAGAAGTGGACATGCCGGGCCGTCGCCTTGACTCCGACAGCGGTCAGCACGTCCCGCAATCTCGCCCCTCGCCACTGCACGTTCCCGACGGCGCCCCGTTCCCATTGGACCCCCGGCACTTTCGGCCGATGGAATGCGCGGCCGTTTCCGCTGCATTGCAGAACCGAGGTCACGGTGACCGCTTCCAGGTCGCGGAGGGCTTTCAGCGAGAAGTCCCGCGATTCTTTCACGAACCCGCCGACATGCAGCTTCCACTGAGGCTCCGTCACCATCTCGACCGCCGGGGGCCCGAAATGGCTTCGGACAAACAAGCGATGGGTCGGTGTCAGGAAGGAGGAGAATTCAGACACCGGTGTTTCTGCGTCGTAGGGGCGCTGTACCCGGACCATCAGCGGCCCTTTTTCTTCGGACGTTCTCTCGGCGGCCCTCACCTTGCCGATCGAGGGCCAGAGCGCCGCGACCCCCAGTCCTTCGAAAAGGGCTCGAAGCACACGACGCCGTGATGTCGGTCGTCGATCGCTCATGGATGCACTACCTCCTGTGCGTGGGGATTCAACTGGATGTCGATCTTTGGCGCCACGACGATCGACTGATGCACCGTGCAGCCGTGCGCGACTTTCAACAGCCTCTCCTTCAACTCCGGCGTGAGTCGATGCGGAAGTCTGATCGCCAACTTGATCGTCCCGACTCGGTGCGGACCTTCCGCTGTGTCCCATTCAGCGTCGACCGCCAATCCTTCGCGCGAAATGTTATGGCGTTCGCAAAAACGTCCGACGAAATAGCCCACGCAGCCGGCGACCGACCCGACGAAGAGTTCGACGGGGCTCATTCCCGCATCCTGTCCACCGTCGCCGATCGGTTGGTCGGTCACGACCCGATGTTTTCCGCTTGTGATGTCGTATCTCGTTCCGCCGTGATAGGCCACCGTGAGTTTCATCGCTCACCTCCTTAGAGACTCTCGGCCGCCCCTGAACAGCGGCAACGGTCCTCGACGGGAAGCTTCCAGGCTCCCCACAGACAGAGGGCCCCGAAGGGCAGGGCGATCGCAAGACCGGGAACCGCAAGCGCTCGATCCAGCGTGACGGGACCGTACCGGCCGATGGAATGGAGTCCGGTCTCGAGGTCCGGGTAGAGAAACGCGAAGATCACCGACCCGAACAATCCCCCGGCCACCGTGAACCAAGCATCGACTTTCCCTTCGGCTGCGGCGGCCAGGGCCGTGCCCGGACAGTAGCCCGCGACGGCGAATCCGATGCCGAAGATCACGCCGGCAACGGCGACACCGGGCAGATACAGGTCCTTTACCATCATGTTCGCGAGTCCGGCTGCATCCAAAAGATGCACGCCGATCAGTCCGGTACCGATGGCCGTCAGAATGAGTTTGATGATCGTGAAGTCTTTCAACCGGAGCGCGTTGACGATCTTGGTATGGCTGGAGGCGCCGGAGAGTTGCAAGACCGCGCCGAATGCCATGCCCAGACTCAATCCGAGGAGAAGCTTCATTGCGCCGCTCTCCCTTCGTACAGCAATCGCGCCGTGAAGACGGCGCTCAGGAATAAAGCGGAAGAGAAGACCAGCGAACCGGCGGCCAACTGGGAGACTCCGCTGATCATGTGTCCGGATGTGCAGCCGCCGCCGAAGCGGGCCCCGAACAACAAAATGAATCCGCCGATGAAAGACCAGACCAATCGTCTGCCGGGAAGCGCTCCGAAGCGGCTCTCCCATTCGGGCGGGACCACGCGCCGTCTGAATCGGCCGGTGGCCCCGGCTGCGAGAAACGCGCCGAACGGAATGCCGACGACGAATAGAAACTCATACGTAAGCATCGACCATCCGTCCGCAGTTTCAGCGAGATAGGGGCTCTTGTCCGCCACCGTCGGAAGCAGCTGATGCAGAAGCGCGCCGACCGCGACCACGTATTGCGTCGACACGCCGATCGGCTGCACCAACGCCACGGCGACGATCAAAACGAGGCCGATCCCCAGACCGCCGGCCCACCAGGGAATTGCCGGAACCGCACGCTCCACGTCATCCGTCATTTGGAAGACCCCCCACTCGTCATTCGTGAAGCCTATCTTGCTCGAAAGTTTCAAGTTTCTCGTTTCGAGTTTTAGGTTCTCAATAACTGGAAACTTGCAACTCGAAACCAGCAACTGGCTTGCGCTTCACGAGATACGTTTCACGCGCTAATACGGCGCATCCGCCGGCTTCCCGCCCTTCGGCCAGTCGAATTTCTTTGCCGGGAAATCCGGCCGCGGTCGGCTGTTGATATAGCTTGCGACATCGAAGGCCTCATCATCAGATACCGACCAGCCCCAGCCTCTCGGCATGTTGCCTTTGATGAACGAGGCGGCGACGCTGATTCTCGCCATCCCCGCCGCGATGTTGTACGAGTGCGGCCCCCACACCGGGGGCGCCGTCATCGTGCCCTGCCCGTCCGTCCCGTGACAGAAGGAACACTTTTTTGCAAAGATCTGCTTTCCGGCGTCCGGATCCGGTTGGCGGCTTGGATTGATGCGAGGAATACCGCGCCATGCCACCTTGCTGCCCCGCGGCACGTTTTGCGAGAGCCAGTCAATATAGGCCACCACGGCTTTGAGTTTGGAGCTATCCGACGGGAGCGCTCTCCCGTTCAGGCTGCGCTCAAAACATTCGTTGACGCGGTCCGCGAGCGTCATCTCGCGGTCGGCGCGCGCGCGGTACTCCGGATAGACCGTGCTCAGGCCGACAAAGGAGGCCGCATTCGGATTCAACCCCCCGTCGAGATGGCAATTGGTGCAGTTCAACTTGTTACCGACGTATTTCTTTGCGTACTGCTGGGTATGCACGACGATTTCATAACCCAGACGAATCTGTTCTCCGGCAAGTCCGGCCGGGATCGATTCCGGAGAGGGCGGCGTAAAGACGGCATCGAGCGCGGGAGGCTCGCCTCCCTCCGTCCGGCTCCACCACAGCATTCCGGCCATGAGACAGACCCCGACCGCGCGCTTCATGTACACCTACTCCTTCGGACCAAAAACCTGCGCCGATGAACGACGTTCCTTTCGCGAAACCTAGTGCTTGTGTGCCGGTGTCGTCGGGCAAGTGTTCATGCCGAGGATCGTCCAGAGCGGACAGTAGCCGATGGCGCCGGTCACCAAAGCGATCGTTCCTACCACTAGGGCGATACCGGTCCCGATCGGCGGCAGTCCCGCGAAGGCTCCTACGCCGAGTGCCAGGATGCCGATTACGATCCTGATAGGCCGTTCGATTCCCCCCACATTACACGTCATGATGGCACCTCCTTGAAAGAAGGATCACTCGATATCTGCGTCGTCAGAGACACGGAAATCCAAACGGATTCATGTCATGGGGCACTCTTTTGTGGTCCGGCCAACGTCCTGACATAGGCAAGCACATCCCAAATTTCATCGTCCGACAAGGCATGTTTCCAAGCTCCCATGGCCGTATTGGATTTTCCCTCGTGGATGCGGAGAAATAACGTGGCATCCAGATGGTCCTGAATCTCGGCGGAGGTCAGATCCGCGGGCTTGGGAACCAGGTTGATACCCAGCGCCCCTTTCCCGTCGATGCCGTGGCAGCGAATACAGGTGTTGACATAGATTTCTCTCCCGCTGACCGTATCGCGCTCTTTGGCCGAGGAGGAAAGGTCTCTGACCTGTTTTCCACCCCCGAATCCCAATCCCGCCACCGTTACCAGCAGGCTCGCGATGACTATCGATTGCCGCACAGAGAAGGCCTCCGTTCGCGGGTCTGTACTGCCAACGCTATGCCATGACGTCCCCATGCCGGAAGCGCGAAAGTTTAATGAGAACAAAAAGTTAGGAGGCAGTGGGAAGAGCGACGGAAGAAAGAAATCTTGAACTGGTGAGAAAGGCATCAGGTATCCCTCGCACTGTGGCGCA
>JBBILH010000070.1:0-17865 GCA_037445005.1 Nitrospira sp. | reverse complement strand
ATCTGTCCAGAAATGCCACGCATCCGGAGTCAAAGGGAGATCGGCACCGTCTCCCCTATCCTGCCTGAAACCATTGGAAATGCGCACCGTTTTATCACGAGGCTGCTCCTATTATTCGTGTGGCATCACAGATGCTATTCTGTAGTGAAGTCGCCGGAGTTGACGGGCCTACGAGAGATGCGACAGACTCATTGGATGAAAGCGAGGCAAGTCGACCGGATGGCTCACCAAACCAACACGCGCATTCTCACACTCGTGCTGCTGTTTGCCTTCTGTCAGGTCATGGGGACGATGTGTGCCGTCCCCGACCTATCATTGGCGGAAGACGCTGCACGGCTTGCCCAAGACATGAGCGGTATGGTCTGCCCGATGGACGGCACGATCATGTGTCCGCCGTCGGCCACGTCGTCGCCTGAACGGCAGATCAAGCCTCCGGCGGCCGTCGACGTGGATCAGATGCCGCCGCCGACTGTTGCCGTCACGGCGACTTCCCTCGCTTCAACGTTGTGGTCCTGGAGCAGCGTCCATCCCATTGCCCCCATCTCCATAGCGTCCTCGTCGGTCCTTCGAATTTAATTCCATACCTCCGATCCGTTCACCGCTACTCCGCTGCGAGCGGAGGGGGCGTTGATCCATCGCTTCGATCTGCTCCGGAGGTGGCACTATGAACTCGTTTATCGATCACGTATCCGCAAGACTTGTCGGTGTTCTGGCCGGTCCGCTCCTGAGTCTGGCCGCGCTCATGAGCGTCCCTTCGTCGGCAGCGGCTGAAGAAGGCAGACTCTCCCTGTCCGCCCTCATTGAGGAGCTGTCCGCCCGCAGTCCGGAGCTCAAGGCGGCGAAAGAACGCTGGGAAGCCGCGAAAGCGGTCGTGCCCCAGGTCCAGACACTGCCCGATCCGCGGCTCCAGTTCGGCTATCAACGCATGCCGATGACCGATCCTCTGCAAGGGGCGATGTACGGATTCGGGCAGGAGATTCCTTTTCCCGGCAAACTCGGCCTCAAAGGCGAAGTCGCGCAACGGGACGCGGAGCGTCTGGAGCAAGAGTTCCATGCCATCCGGCTGCGGCTCACCGCCTCGTTGAAAGAGACCTACTTCAATCTGCACTTTGTTCACAAGAGCATCGAGATCGTCGAGAAGAACAAGGCCCTCTTGCAGCAGTTCGAGAAGACCGCGAAAGCCCGCTACAGCGTCGGTCAAGCGGCGCAGCAGGACGTGTTCCGCGCGCAACTTGAAATCTCCCGTGTCCTCGATCGGCTCGCGGTATTGGATCAGCAAAAGGAAAGCCTGCATGCCGCGATCAACCGGTTGCTGAATCGTCCTCCTGCAGACCCCCTGGGAACGCCCGAGGAAGTCCAAACCACCATTATGACCCTGCCCTTGCCGGAACTGAACCGGCGGGCTGATGCGTATTCGCCGATGCTCCAGGCGTCGATGAAGAACGTCAATCGCGGCGAGCAGGCAGTATCGCTCGCCAGGAAGCAATATTTTCCGGATTTCGACGTGACGGCCCTAGGATTGCGCAACGACCGGATCAACGACAACGGCTATCAAGTAATGGTCGGCATCACGATCCCGCTGTTCTACGAGACGAAACAAAAGCAGGGGGTACGGGAAGCCGTCGCGAGTCTCTCCGGCGCGAAAGAGGACTACTCGGCGACGCGGCAGGACCTCTTGTTCCAGGTCAAGGACGCGTTCGTGCAGGCGCAGCGCGCGGAGCGGCTGATCACGATCTTGCGGGACGCCATCATTCCCCAGGCCACGCTGGCGCTCCAAGCGGCACAAGCCGGCTACGGGGTCGGCAAGGTGGATTTTCTGACGCTCCTCAACAGCCTGCTCACCCTGCAGGACAGCCAGTTGGAACTCCACGGTGAGATGGTGACCCACGAGCGGGCGATTGCGCGGCTCGAAGCCCTCACGGGCGGCCCCCTGAGTCTCAGCGAAAAGGAAAGGATGCCGGCGTCATGACGGCGCGTACGGTCACCGGATTGGCCGCGTTGGCGGTCGTCGGATTCGCGAGTGTCCTGTGGTTGATGAGCCGGCCGGTGCTGTTTCCCTCCGCCAACTCCGGGCAAGAGCCGACGCCGGAAATGTCGGGCATGGCGGGAATGGATGAGCCGATGGAGGAGAAGGGGAAAGGCGATCGGCATTCTTCGGCGGAGAAGCCGGGCACTGTGGCCATTGCGCCGGAACGGCTGCAAATGATCGGGGTGAAGTATCAGCAAGTCATGCGCCGGCCGTTGGAGAAAGTGATCCGCACCGTGGGGCGGGTCGCGGTGGACGAACGGAAGCTCGCCAAAGTGACGATCAAGTTCCATGGGTGGATCGAAGAGCTGTTCGTGAGCGCCCTCGGGGACCACGTGAAGAAAGGCCAACGGCTCTTCACGATCTACAGCCCGGATCTGGTGGCGAGTCAGGAAGAGTATCTCCTTGCGCTGCGAGGACAGAAACAGCTTGGAAGCAGCGAGTTTCCCGAGGTGGCGCAAGGCTCGAAAGACCTGCTCGAGGCGGCCAAACGCCGATTCCAATTGTGGGACATCACCGAGGACCATATCCGGGAACTGGAACGGACCGGGACAGTGCTGAGAACGCTGCCGATCCATTCGCCCATCACAGGCACCGTGATCAAGAAAGAAACCCTGGCGGGAGCCCACGTGGATCCCGGCCAGGAGCTGTACACGATCGCGGACCTCTCCCACATCTGGATTCTGGCGGACATCTACGAATATGAACTCGCCTTCGCCAAGAAGGGGCAGCAAGCGGCCGTCACGCTCTCCTACGATCCGGGCACGGTCCTCACCGGTCACGTCGGTTTCATCTATCCGACGCTCGACCCCAAAACGAGGACGGCCAAGGTGCGGTTCGAGCTCGACAACCCTGATGAGAAGCTCAAGCCGGACATGTACGCCAATGTGGAACTCCGGGTGAACGTGGGCACGCGTCTGGCGATTCCGCAAGAAGCCATCATTGAATCGGGCCGGAAACAAGTCGTCTTTCTCCATCTGGGCGGCGGCAAGCTGGAACCTCGGTTGATCAGGACCGGCGTGAAGACCGGAGAGTGGACTGAAGTGCTGGAGGGAGTGAAAGAAGGGGAGCACGTCGTCACCTCGGCGAACTTCCTGATCGACAGCGAAAGCCGCCTGAAGTCCGCCGTCGAAAGCATGGGCGGAATGCCGGGAATGAAATAACGCGTGAAGCGTCGCTCGTGAAGCGTATCTCGTCGCGGCTCGCGAGATACGAGATGCGAGATACGAACGACGAGTTGATCATGGTTGAACGGATCATCGACTACAGCGCGAGACATCGCTTCATCGTGTTCGTGCTCGTCTTCTCGTTATCCGCCGTCGGACTCTGGGCCATGTGGCAGACGCCCATCGACGCCCTGCCGGATATCTCCGATACCCAGGTCATCGTCTATACCGCCTGGCAAGGTCGGTCGCCCGATCTGGTCGAAGACCAGCTCACCTATCCCATCGTCACGGCATTGCTGTCGGCGCCGAACGTCACCGTCGTCCGCGGATTCTCGGACTTCGGCTATTCCTACGTCTACATCCTCTTCAAAGACGGGACGGATATCTATTGGGCGCGGTCACGGGTCCTCGAACGTCTGAATCAACTGTCAGGGCGCATGCCGGAAGGCGTCACGCCGCAACTCGGGCCGGATGCCACAGGGGTCGGCTGGGTCTTTCAGTATGCCCTGGTGGACGAATCGGGTCAGCAGGACCTCGCGTCGTTGCGCAGCTTCCAGGACTGGTACCTCCAGTATTGGCTTCGTGCGGTGGAGGGGGTCGCGGAGGTCGCCAGCATCGGCGGGTTCGTCCGTCAGTACCAGGTCAATCTCGATCCCACGAAGGTCCTGGCCTATCGTTTGTCGATTCCCTCGATCGTCGAGACCATTCGCCAAAGCAATAACGACGTCGGCGGGCGTGTGGTGGAGTTCTCCGGGATCGAATACGTCGTGCGCGGGCGCGGGTACATCAAGAAGACCGGCGATATCGAACAAATCGCCGTCGGGGTCAACGAGAACGGGACGCCGATTCTCTTGCGCGATGTCGCCACGGTCCGTCTCGGACCGGACATGCGACGGGGTCTCGTCGAATTGAACGGCCAGGGTGAAGTGGCAGGCGGCATCGTCGTGATGCGCTTCGGCGAGAACGCGCTGACCGTCATCGAGCGGGTCAAGGCCAAGCTGAAAGAGATCGAGCCGTCCATGCCGAAAGGCATGAAGGTTGTGACGGTCTACGACCGCAGCGATTTGATTCATGAATCGATCGCCACGGCGAACGAGAGTCTGATGGAAGAGCTCGCCGTGACCGGTGTGTTCATCGTGGCCTTTCTCCTCCATGTACGATCCGCCATCGTGCCCGTCCTTACGTTGCCCTTAGCCGTGTTGCTCGCCTTCATTCCTATGTACCTCATGAACATCGGCCTGAACATCATGTCGCTGGGCGGCATCATCGTCGCCATCGGCGACATGGTGGACGCGGCGATCGTCATGGTGGACAACGCCCATAAACGCTTGGAGGAATGGGAGCGGGACGGCAAAGTCGGCGAACGGCTGGAAGTCCTGATCGCGTCGGCCAAGGAGGTCGGCCCGCCGATTTTTGCGTCCGTCCTGGTCATCGCCATTTCGTTCATCCCCGTGTTCGCCCTGGAAGCGCAGGAAGGCCGGATGTTCCGGCCGCTCGCCTGGACCAACAACCTGGCCATCGCAATGTGTGCCGTTCTTGCGATTACTTTGGTGCCGGCCTGCCTGCCGACCTTTATTCGGGGCAAGATCTTTCCGGAACAGAAGCATCCGATCACCCGGTCCCTCCAACGCTTCTATGCTCCACTACTGAGGACGGCCCTGCATTATCGGAAAGCCGTTGTCATCGGAGCGCTGGCGCTCATGGCCAGCATCGTGCCGCTCTATCAGCAGATGGGGTCCGAGTTTATGCCGCCGCTCTACGAAGGGACGATCCTCTACATGCCCACGACGCTGCCCGGTTTGTCCGTGACCGAGGCGGGGCGGTTGCTCCAGTTGATGGACCAGAAACTGCGATCATTTCCCGAAGTGGCTCACGTCTTCGGCAAAGCCGGTCGGGCGGAGACTTCCACTGACCCGGCGCCCTTCAGCATGATGGAGGTCGTCGTCGACTTGAAACCGAAAACCCAATGGCGACCGGGCGTCGGCTACGAGGGCCTGGTAGACGAAATGGATCGGGCCCTGCAGTTCCCCGGCGTAACGAACGCCTGGACCATGCCGATCAAGGCGCGGATCGATATGCTCACCACCGGCGTTCGGACTCCGGTGGGCATCAAAATCTTCGGCCCTGACCTGAAGCAGATCGAACAACTCGGCGAGCATCTGGAAATGGTGCTCAAGGAGGTGCCGGGCACCCGAAGCGTCTATGCCGAACGGGTGTCCGGCGGCTACTTCCTCGACTTCGATATCAACCGCGAACAGATCGCACGGTACGGTCTCGCGCTCATGGACGTGGGGCGGGTCATTGAATCGGCGATCGGCGGAGAAAATATCGCGACGACCATCGAAGGGCGCGAGCGGTACCCGATCAACGTGCGCTATTTGCGCGAGCTGCGCGACGATCCGCAGAAGCTCGAGCGAGTCATCGTCGATACTCCGACGGGCGCCCAGGTGCCGTTGGCGCAACTCACGACCCTGCGATTCGCATCAGGACCGCCGATGATCCGGGATGAAAACGGCATGCTTGCCGGCTACGTGTTTCTCGACATGGCAGGCCGGGACGTCGGGGGGTATGTCGAGGATCTGAAACGAGCCGTGCGGGAGCGAGTGCAGCTCCCGCCCGGCTACACGATCACGTGGTCCGGCCAGTACGAGTTTATGCAGCGCGTGACAGAGCGCCTCAAGTTCGTGGTCCCTCTGACGCTCGTGATTATCTTCGTGACGTTCTATTTTACCTTCGAATCGGTGGCGAAGACCTGCATGGTGATGGTCGGCGTGCCGCTTTCGTTGGTCGGAGCCCTGTGGTACCTGGCGATCCTTCACTACAACATGAGCATCGCCGTCTGGGTCGGCATCATCACGGTCGTCGGGACGGCGGCCGAGACGAGCGCGGTCATGCTGGCCTATCTGGACGAAGCCTGCGCGCGCCGCAAGACGGCGGGCGGGCTCACGACGTTGCAGGACCTTCTGGAGACCGTACAGGGAGGGGCCGTCGAGCGGATTCGCCCCATGATGATGATCGGCCTGGTAGACGTGATCGGGCTGATTCCCGTCATGTGGGCGACCGGCACGGGGGCCGACGTCATGAAACGGATCGCCGCGCCACAGGTTGGGGGCGTGTTTTCGGCCATGTTCCTGACCTTGTTCATCATCCCGCCGGTTTATGCAATCTGGCGGTGGTGGAAGGAACGACGAGAGAATCAGATACTGTCATCGGGGGAATAACTGTCGGCTTCGACCCGAAAAGGGCCGTTGTCTTGCGCAAGAGGAAAGGAATGCATTTCCGTCATTCCCAATCGCAGCAAACGAGTTTGCTGCCAACAAAGGAGGGCTCATCATGAAGACTTCGTGAGATTCGTTTCGTGTCTGCGGAGCAAGCTGGCGGTTCGGAAGGAGGCATTAAGAAATTTGACCGGGCGCGATAGGCGCCCTTACATGGAAAGGAGAGAATCATGAAACAGAGGAGAAGCATATTGATGGGTGTCGTAGGGGTTCTAATCATGTCGGCAGTTGCGGCCTGCGCGATAATGGCCGATCCACCACGGGATCTTGTCATCAAGAGCGACCACGCGGGACTGGAAAGCTGGTATGTGAAGGAGACGGCCCATCTCCGACAACGGGCCAAGGACATGCTGGTCATGGCGGAGGAATATCAGAAGAATCCCGGCGCGACGACGCGCGGGACCCTTTCTCCCAAGATCGATTTAGTCCAGCATTGCCAAACGCTCGCGGCCATCTATACCAAGGCGGCTGATGAGGCAGAGGCGATCGCCTCCGCTCATCGAGACATGAAAGGTCATTCGTGAATAAGAGGGCTGTCCATGGAAAATGGTCGACGCATCGTGCAGTAATCCCTCCGGAACCGGTTTGCGCTGCTGGCCGGAGCTGCGCAAACCGACTGCCTGTTGACAATGGCATGATGGAGGATTCATGCCGAGCGCATTCGCCCATGAGTTGTATGGTCCGCGCTAACCGGTCTCGAGCAGGCGAGGACCGTGGCGTGTACCGTGATGGTCGTCGCCCAGCTGGTCCATGCGTTCAATTGCCGCGGCGAGCGGTTGTCGCTATTTCACTTGGGAACAGGGACGAATCCGGCGCTGCTTTAGGTTGTTGTGCTCTCGTTCCTGATTCAGATCGCCGTCTTGATCATTCCGGCCGCGGGGCCCATCTTTAAAGTCGAACCCCTGCCCTTTGAAGATTGGGAACTCATGGGCCCCAGGCCGTGCTGCCCTTCGGGATCATGGAGGTGATGAAAGGAGTGTGGCGACGATGAAGATCCTGGCGGTAAACAGCGGCAGTTCTTCCTTGAAGTTCAAGTTGGTTGAGTTCGACGCGGGGCAGGGCAGAATGTCGGCCGCATCCCCCAGCATACGGGCCGAGGGGGTGGTAGAAGAGATCGGGCCCAGCCCACGAATGAGATTTCGCGAATCCGGGAAAGCCGAAGTGCAAATCGCGTGTCACGCTGCCACCCATGCCGAGGCCATGCACGGTGTGCTGGAAAGGCTGGCGGGGGAGAGGAGATCGCGGGAATTGGCCTGGTCGATCGAGGCAGTCGGCCACCGGGTGGTGCACGGAGGGGAGCGCTTCCGCGATCCGGTGAGAATCGACGATGCCGTCTTCGCCGCGATCGATAACCTGACCGAGTTGGCTCCGCTGCATAACCGAGGGTGCGTCGAAGGGATCAAAGGGACCCGAACCGTCATCGGATCGAAGATTCCAATGGTCGCCGTCTTCGACACGGGATTCCATCGTTCTCTTCCCCCGAAAGCGGTGACCTATGCAATCGATCAGGATCTGGCACGGAAACACGGGTTGTACCGGTACGGGTTTCACGGCCTCGCTCATGCATCCATGGCCGCACTGGGCGCTGCCGCGCTCGGTCGCCCGCTCACCGCCCTCCGGCTTATTACGCTGCAACTGGGCAACGGTTGTTCCGCCGCGGCCATCGAAGGCGGCCGATCCGTCGACACGTCTATGGGGTTCACGCCGCTCGAAGGGCTGGTGATGGGAACCAGATCAGGAGACGTGGATCCGGCGCTGGTCGCGTATCTCGTCCGGCACGGCGGATTCACGATTGAGGAAGTCGAACGGCTCTTGAATGAACGGTCGGGACTGCTCGGTCTGTCCGGTCTGTCGCACGACATGCGCGAGGTGCTCCTCGCCGCAGAGGTTGAACCGGATTCCCGTGCGGCTCTGGCCGTGGAAGTGTTCTGCTACCGGGTGCGCAAGTACATCGGGGCCTATCTCGCCGCCCTCGGCGGAGCTGATGCGATCGTGTTCGGCGGCGGCATCGGCGAACGGTCGGCCCTCATCCGTGCGAGGATTTGCGAGGGCATGGAGTGGTGCGGGATTCGGCTGGACGGGGTCCGCAATGAAGCGGCGGTGGGTCCGGACCCTGGCGTGGTCCTACAGATCGGCGCAGACGGCGCGCGGCCGGCCTGTGTCGTCGCAGGAGTCGACGAAGAGATCGAGATCGCGCGCGCGACGGTCGACTGTTTGCAGAAGAAGCCGAAAGGGAATGGGAAGGGATTATGAAAAAGGTGTTGAACAAGCAGGATGCCGCGGCGATCGATGCCTATTGGAGGGCCGCCAATTATCTCTCGGTGGGACAGATTTATCTGTACGACAATCCGTTGCTGAGGAGGCCTCTGACGCGCGCGCACATCAAACCGCGGTTGCTCGGTCACTGGGGGACGACGCCGGGGCTGAACTTCGTCTATGCGCATCTGAACCGGGTCATCAAGGCGCGGGATCTGAACATGATCTACATCGCCGGTCCCGGGCATGGCGGGCCCGGACTCGTCGCGAACGCCTACCTGGAAGGCACGTACAGCGAGGTCTATCCGAACGTGTCGCAAGACGAGCAAGGGATGAAGCGGCTGTTCAAACAGTTTTCGTTTCCCGGCGGCATTCCCAGTCATGTGGCACCGGAGACGCCCGGATCGATTCACGAAGGCGGCGAGTTGGGGTATGCGCTGTCGCATGCCTACGGAGCCGTGTTCGACAATGCGGATCTGACGGCGGCCTGCGTGATCGGCGACGGCGAGGCGGAGACCGGCCCGCTGGCCACGAGCTGGCATTCCAACAAGTTCCTGAATCCGGTGCGCGACGGCGTCGTCCTGCCCATTCTGCATCTGAACGGCTATAAGATCGCGAATCCCACGATTCTGGCCAGGATCGGCCGTGAAGAATTGGAGCAGCTCCTACGCGGGTACGGGTATGCGCCCTATTTCGTCGAGGGGCGCGATCCCATGACGATGCATCAGCTGATGGCCGCGACGCTCGATCTCGTGCTGAACGACATCCAGCGAATCAAGACCGCTGCGCGAAGAACCGGCGCCAAGCGGCGGCCGCTCTGGCCGATGATCGTCCTCCGGACGCCCAAAGGCTGGACCGGTCCCAAACAGATCGACGGCAAGCGGACCGAGGATTCCTGGCGGTCCCATCAGGTGCCCATGGGAGATATGGGCAAGCCCGGTCACATCGCAATCCTCGAACGATGGATGAAGAGCTACAAGCCGCAACAACTGTTCGACGGTTCCGGCGCGTTGAAGCCGGAGTTCGCCGCCTTGGCGCCCAAAGGGACAAGGCGCATGAGCGCCAATCCTCATGCCAACGGCGGTCTTCTGCTGCGGGACTTGCGGCTGCCGGATTTCCGCCGATATGCCGTCAACGTGAAGCGACCGGGCGCCGTCGATGCCGAGTCCACGCGAATCATGGGGACTTTTTTGCGGGACACGATGACGTTGAACGGGGACAGCCGGAATTTCCGTCTGTTCAGCCCGGACGAGAACAACTCGAACCGCTGGCAGGATGTGTTGGAGGTGACCGACCGCGCGTGGATGGCGGACCGGTATCCGGAGGACGACCGCCTGGCGCCGGACGGTCGCGTCATGGAGATGCTCAGCGAGCACCAGTGTCAGGGGTGGCTGGAAGGGTATCTCCTCACCGGCCGGCACGGGTTCTTTTCCTGCTACGAGGCCTTCATCCATATCGTCGACTCGATGTTCAACCAGCACGCGAAGTGGCTCAAGGTCTGCAATCACATTCCCTGGCGGAGACCGATCGCGTCGCTCAATTATCTGCTGTCGTCTCATGTGTGGAGACAGGATCACAACGGCTTCAGCCACCAAGATCCCGGCTTCATCGACCATGTCGTCAACAAGAAGGCCGAGGTCATCCGGGTGTATCTGCCTCCCGACGCCAACACGCTCCTGTACGTCACCGACCGGTGCTTGCGCAGCCGTAATCTCGTCAACGTCGTCGTGGCCGGCAAACAGTCGGCCCCGCAATGGCTCAACATGGAGGAAGCGATCACCCACTGTACGGCGGGGATCGGGATCTGGACATGGGCGAGCACCGACCAGGAAGGCGAACCGGACGTCGTGCTGGCCTGTTGCGGCGACGTGCCCACGATGGAGACGCTGGCGGCCGCGTCGCTGTTGCGCGCGTATCTGCCCGCGCTCAAGGTGCGCGTGGTCAACGTCGTTGATCTCATGAAGCTGCAACCGCCCAATGAACATCCTAACGGGTTGAGCGACAAGGACTTCGACGCGCTGTTCACGACGGACAAACCGATCATCTTCGCGTTCCACGGCTATCCGTGGTTGATCCACCGGCTGACCTATCGGCGGACCAATCACAAGAATCTTCACGTGCGCGGGTACAAGGAAGAGGGGACGACCACGACGCCGTTCGACATGGCGGTCATGAACGATCTCGACCGCTTCCATCTGGTCGCCGACGTCCTCGACCGGATCCCCTTGCGCGGCTCCCGCGCGGATTATGTCAGGCAAACCCTCCGCGACAAGCGCATCGAGCACAAACAGTACATCGCCGAACATGGGGAGGATATGCCGGAGATTCGGGAGTGGCGGTGGACATCCGCAGAGAGGCGTCGGCGGCGGTGAAAGGGCGACCGTAGGCCCTCGTCAAATACGTCGTCCTTCCGGTTTTTTTATAGAGTTAATGAGATGGACCCTTCTGGGTGATTTTCCGCGGCAGCCGCTTGCCCGTGCGGAGATAAAACGGCACGCCGCTGGCCGCCCTGACACTCGGGCTGAGCGTCGATCTCCCGATCCTGCGTCGCTCCGTCGCGCTGGCCGCCTCCGCGGTCGCGTTGCGAATGATGGGCGGACTGCTGTTGGGTGCGGCGGCGGCGTGGCTGCTGGATTTGCGCGGCCTGGAACGGGCGGTCGTCGTTCTGATCGCCGGGATGCCGTCGGCGGTCACAGCGGTGATCTTCGCCGCCAAGGGGTCTCGACGAAGATCTGGTAGCGGCGATCGTTGCGATGTCGATTTGTTGTGGAGTGGCGCTGTTGCCATTGCTCCCCGGATTTGCCGACTCGCTTCTGATGTGAGATGGCGCGGAACCTCCGGAGAGCTTCCGCGCCATCTGATTGGGAAAGTTACTTCTTCTCGACGATGTCGCTCTTCATCGGGCCGAGGATGCCCAGGAGCTCATCCTTTTCGGCCTTGCCGACCTTGTGATGGTCCAAGGCTTTCACCAAATCTTCCACCAGCGCGTTGAAGGCCGCCTCGTCTACCCCCATGCCGGCATGGGTCTGCTTCATCGTGCGGCCGGTGTATGTGCAGGGCCCGCCGGTCGCCTCGCAAATCTGGTTCACCAGATGCATCTTCAGCTTCGGAATGTCCGTGGTCGCGAAGTACCCGTTGATCCGCTTGTCGCCGCCGACGTTGCCGACGAAGGTGTCGACCACGGCGGTGATCGCGCCTTTGCCGCCCAGGCGGTCGTACAACGACTTGCCTTTCGCGCCATCGGCCGCAGCCGCCGCTCCTGCCGTCAACGCGACACTCATGACCGCCACAGTCATCACGCTCAACCGCTTCATCGTGCCCCTCCTTACTAGTGATTAAAAAACGGGCGTCACCGCCCCTTGCTGCCATCCAGAAATTGCCGCCATCGATCGGCCTGCTCGGCCTCGGATCCCGGGATGAAATCCGGACAATCGAGTCGCAACTGCCCCTCGCCCATCGGTTTGTTCACGAACCCGCAATGGTGCGGTTTCGCGGCGTCCGCGTGAACGTAGGGCTGGAAATAGGTGCAGCCCACGCATTGGCGGGCGACGGAAATGACGCCCTGCTCCTGCAGCGACCGAATGATCTTGGTGAGGCCCCGCAAAAAGACCGCCTGCTCGCCGGGCGTCATACCCATGACCCCGGCCCGTACTACATCAGTCCATCCCATCGTCCGCTGCGCCTCGCGCTGGCCCGCGGCGGTCAACGCGATCGTCAGCGCCCGATGGTCGTCGGACGAACGGCTCTTGGTGACCAACCGCTTCTGTTCCAATGTGGCGACGGCGTCGCTCGCGGTCGCGGCCGTCATGCAGAGCTCGGCCGCCACCTGATTCAGCCGAACGGGCTCGCCCGCCCGCTCGGCCAGGAGCGCCAGGATCTGGCCCTGCGTCGGCGTCAAGCGCCGGGCCGTGCCGCCTTCCCATGCTTGACTGCGTAAGGCGGCGGCCACCTTCGACAGACCGATGGTGATGTGATCGACCACCGACTTCTCTCCATGCATCGGCAAAGGTTGGCTCATGATCTCGGTCCTCTCTCGCCGGAGCCCCGACGACCTCCGGTGGTTATGCCGGCAACGGGACGATGAATCCTCCCGCACGCTGGAACTCGGCCTGCTGTTGCTCGCTGAACATCACCAACGGCTCCGCATGGCAGAACCGGCACTCCTGCGCCGTCACGGTCACCGCGCGATGCCCCAGCGCCGCGACGTGCTCGTTGGCGAGCTTCAAGGCGGTCGCTTCATCGCCCGTCATCACATCGAAATGCAGCGTCCGCCCCGGCACCTCGACCCATGTATCGAAGACCTTCACCGTCTCCATGCCCCGCTCCTTTCGTTGTCCGCATCCCGTTTATCATTCAGGACTCCTAATCATTAGCACGGCGCCCGTGCTCCGTCAAGATCCCACGGAAGCAGGGGGCCGCCGCCGATAGAACGCGGCGGCCGGGGGTTATTCCCAGGCATGGCGGCGGGCGCGGTGGCGTAGGATCGGAACAGCCACGACGGCAGCGGATGTCAGGAGGAGCGCTCGTCAGAAACGGTATGCGCGGACAGCGGCGCGGCGATATGTTCCAGCGAGCGCCGCTCCGCCTTGACGCCCATGACCAGCTCCACCGCGGCGCCGATGAGCATGAGGCCGGCGCCCACCAGATAGCCGTAGGCGATGTTGGCGATCGAGGTTTCGATCATACGGCCGTACAGCCAGGGCGCGGCGATGCCCGCCCCTTGCGCCACGATGAAAAAAGGCGATGGCCATGGCGCGGATTTCGATCGGGAAGACTTCGCTGACCGTCAAATACGCGGCGCTCGCGCCGGCGGAGGCGAAAAAGAAGATCGACGACCACCCCAGCAGATGGGTCGACAGGTTAATAATGCTGCTAGGATTTCTGGCGGTGATCATCGGCATTGCCGGGGTCATCGTCTTGCTGAAAGGCCAAAAGAAGTCTCCGAATGAGCCTATCCCTGGCCAGGACCCGACCAACCGTTCTTCTCACTCATAGTGCAGCGCGTCGATCGCGCTCAGCTTTGAGGCCTTGTTGGCCGGATAGAAAACGAAGAAGAGGCGTGCGCAGGCCTGAGTTCGCCCTGGCTTCTTCCATCCTGCCGTCAGGCTTGAGAATTCTAATCTCATACTTTAGAATCCTCATGCATGCGGTATCTTGATCGAGAATTGGAGAGGCCGCTCATGAAGGCGGCAAAACACTTCCCGGCAGTGGTGCTGACGGGACCGCGACGGGCCGGCAAGACATGGCTCTTGCGGCACGCCTTCCCCCAAGCCGTCTATGTCCTATTGGAAGACCCCTCCATCGTGGCCCGATTGCGGGCCGACCCTCACGGATTTCTCGATTCCGTGAATCCACCCGTGATTCTTGACGAAGTCCAGAACGTGCCGGAGATCTTCGGCCTGGTGCGGGCGCGTATCGATCAGCGACCGCGGAAAACCGGCCAATGGCTGTTGACCGGTTCGCAAGAAGCCCCGTTGATGCACGGAGTGACGGAATCCATGGCCGGTCGAGCCGCCGTGCTGCAACTACGCCCCTTGTCGACGCGGGAAAGCCCCAATGTGAGCCTGTTCCGGGGAGGATATCCCGAGGCGATCGCGCGTCCGGCCGCCGCGCCGCAGTGGTTCAATTCCTACGTGCAGACCTATCTGGAACGGGACGTGCGCGCCGTCACGGCAGTGAAGGACCTCTCGACGTTTCGGCGCTTCCTCGCGTTGGTCGCCAGCCGCCACGGACAGGTGTTGAACAAGACCAACTTGGCCGCGCCGTTGGGAGTCAGCGTGCCGACGATCACGCAGTGGCTCGGAGTGCTGGAAACCACGGCGCAGGTGTTGATCGTGCCGCCGTTCTATGACAATTTAGGCAAGCGTCTCATCAAGTCGCCCAAGATCTATGTAGCCGATACGGGGTTGGCTTGCCATCTTCTGGGCATCGATTCGACTCGCGAATTGGCACGGTCGCCGTTTCTCGGCGCGCTCTTTGAGGGTTTCGTCGCGTCGGAAATCGTCAAAGCCCAGATCAACGGCGGCCGGCGGCCGGAGATCTATTACTTCCGAGATGAGCAAGGGCTGGAGATTGACTTCCTCTTTCCAGGTCGGCGGGGGTCGGTTTCACTGGTGGAATGCAAGGCCACACGCTCAGTGGCGCCGGCAATGGCGGTGTCGATGCAGCGACTGGGCCAGGCTTTAAGGAAGAAGAGGGCCCACGGTGACGTGAACATGTTCCTGGTCCACCAGCCCCCGACGACTCGGTTCGAGACTACCGCTTTGGCTCCAGGGGTTAGGGCGGTGCCCTGGGGGACATTCGTCCGCGAACTCTGAGCCGGCGCCACGGAGCCGGTCGGGACAGCGACGAACGGAGCCAGAACTGATGCGGACATCCGCGTCGCCATGGGGATCACCGGCATCGATGTGGAGCCCCACGGCTTGACAGCCGTGGCTTCCTGCGTAGGCGGGTGAACAGGGAAGCCGCCGACATGGTCGTGACGGACGACAATTTTGCCTCGATCGCGGTGGTGGTGGATGAAGGCCGCAGGGCGTTCGACAACATTCGCAAGACCGTTCATTTCCTTTTGTCATGCAATGTGAGCGAAGTCCTGGTCATGTTCTTTGCGGCGCTGTTCGGGCCGACGCTTCCGCTCATCCCGATCCAAATTCTCAGGCTGAGGAGGGCTGTGCCTGGTAATAGGTGATGCAATCCGCTTCACGTCCACGCACCACCCGCTTATTGACGAATGGCGGGTGCCGCCCGCTGACGATCGTGCACTGGTGTTCGCCGCGGTGATCGTCGTCGTAATAGAGGATCACCCAATCGCGTGTTTTCTTCAGTTGATGGGCGAGGGGACTGTTCGAAAACATAGCGGTGTAATGACGATTGCCTCGTTGTGTGTGCAAGATCGGCAGCCAGGCTTCTTTCTTGGGATTGAAGCGGCGCGGTGCGATCGTGCGGAGCTTGCCGGCCTGAGCTGATTCTCGGTATTCCCTGTCCACGTCCAACAGCTCTTCGATCGATGCGTCCGTCGTCTTGGCACTTTCGTCTGCAGGAGAGGGCCTGTGGACTCGGCCGAGTCGGGCGGCAAGAGAATCGATGATGCCTTGCAGCTTTTTCGAGCCGACTCCCTCGATATCCGTCAATCGCCCATCATGAGCGGCAATCTCCAGCTGCTCCAACGTTTGGATGTGGAGGTCGTCGTGCAATCGCTTCGCGAGAGCAGGCCCGACACCTGGAAGAGACGCAAGCAGCGCCACGGGATCCAATTCGCCACGCAGCCGATCCAGCATCGGCAGCCGACCGGTGATGACGAGCGTGTGGATCGATCGGGCCAGACTGACACCGATGCCCGGGAGAGCGTCTAATCCATCCGTGCCGGCCTCTTGCACGATCTTTGAAACAGGCTTCTCCAATTGGTCGAGTGTCTGTGCGGCCCGCCGATAGGCCTGAATCCGAAAGCGGTTGGCTCCTTGCTCCTCTAGCAGCAAGGCGACCTCTTTCAGTTTCTGGCCGATCGCTCGATTCTCCGGGATACTCATGGCGTCTCGGTCAACAAATAGCTCTCAGCCGTCAGTCTTCAGCTATCATCTTCTGATCATGCAGCTCCATAAGGGCTGAGAGCTGTTTGCTGATGGCTGACAACTGTCTATTTGTCTACTCATAGTGCAGCGCCTCGATCGGATTCAACTTCGACGCCTTGTTGGCCGGATAGAGACCGAAGAAGATCCCGACGACCACGGAAAATACAAACGCCGCCGCGACGGCTTGCGGCGAGATGATCGTCGGCCAACCGACCATCGTGGTCAGCAATCTCGCGCCGCCGATTCCGGCCGCGACGCCGAGCACCCCGCCGAGGACGGTCATGATGACGGCCTCGATGAGGAACTGCAGGAGAATGTGGCGCCGCTTGGCCCCCACCGCCATGCGCAGGCCGATCTCTCTCGTCCGCTCCGTGACGGACACCAATAAGATGTTCATAATGCCGATGCCGCCGACGATCAGCGAAATCGAGGCGATGCTCATCAACATGAACATCATGGTGCGGCTCGTGCCGGCCATGGTCTTGGCGATGTCTTCCATGGTCCGGATCGTAAAATCGTCTTCCTCGGAGGCGTGCAGGCGATGCTTGGTCCGCAGCAGATCTTTGATGTCGTCGACCACGGCCGGAATTTCGTGCCGGGCGGCGGTGGCGACCAGGATGATCCCGACCGTCCCAAGGAACTTGGTGCCCAGCACCTTGCGTTCGGCGGTCGAGAAGGGAATGACGACGAGATCATCCTGGTCCTGGCCTGTGATGGACTGGCCTTTGGACGACAGGATGCCGATCACGCGCAGCGGCACGTTGCGAATGCGGATTTGAGTGCCGACGACCTCTTCGCCCGGCCCATAGAGATTCTGGATTACGGTCTTGCCCAGCACGGCCACCTTCGCGGCGGATTCCTCGTCCGCCTGGGTGAAGAAGTTCCCCTCGGCGATCGGCCAATTGCGGGCCTCGGGAAACTCCGGCGACGTGCCGAGCACGATCGTGCTCCAATTCCTGTTTTCTTGGATCACCTGAAGCACGGAACGGCTGGCGTACATGACCGTCGTCACCCCGCCGATTTTTTTCTCGATCTCCCTGGCGTCGTCGACGGTCAACGTCGAGACGCTGCCGAGGCCGCCGCGCACGCCGCCGACGGTCGTGGCGCCGGGAATAATGATGAGAACATTGGTGCCGAGACTGGAGATCTCCGATTGCACCGAGGCTGCGGCGCCTTGCCCGAGACTCACCATCGCCACGACGGCACCGATCCCGATGACGATGCCGAGCATGGTGAGGCCGGCGCGCAGCGGGTTACGGCGCAGCACGCGGAGAGCGGAGAGAAGCGTAAGCCACAAGAAGCCCATGTCATCTCATGCCACGGCCCGGTTCAAAGCCGGGCGGCAGCGTTTTCTGGGCCTGCTCCTCCGGAACCTCGATGCCCACGATGACGCGGTCCCCCTCTTGCACTGTTCCATCGATGACCTCGGTGGAGAGGGAGTCGGCAATGCCGGAAGCGACGTCCACTTGCCGGGGCTGATCGTGCTGATCGAGCACCCACACGCGCGTCGCCTTCTTGTCCACCGGCACATTCGGCATGCGGAACCGCAACGCGCCGTTCGGCACGCGCAG
>JBBILH010000069.1:5859-18370 GCA_037445005.1 Nitrospira sp. | reverse complement strand
TTCAATTCGCTCAAGAACCGCGATGACGGAGTCAGCTTAGGTAATCGAGCGGCTCCAGCGACCACCAGCTCCGCATTGAGCCAGCGCCGGCGTAACAGCGTGTCAGTATCGACCGCTTGCAAAAAGGCCACGCGTTCCTCTGGAGTGAGGTCGTCATCCAGGAAGCGTTGAATCAGGAGTTCTTGTTGATTCATAGGCTCACCGTCTGGCCACGTCCTACTGGGCCGGATTCAGGGCCGCGAGGTCACGACTGAGTTGAAGTCGTCCTTTGTACACACGCATTTTCAATGTGTCACCGTTCACCCCAAGCACTTCTTCCATCTCTTCATAGCTTAGGCCTTCGACGTGCTTCAGGACGAAGGCTTCTCGATACAGAGGCGGCAATCGCTGAATCGCTCGTTCCAACTCCTGCCCAACTTGTTGTTGCGACAGCAGACGTTCAGGCGTCCGCTCCTCGGCCACCTGCCTGTCGAGTGCCTCATCGATGTCGACATCCTGCTGTCCCATTCCTGGCCGCTTAGCCCGCAACCAATCCTTGCATTTGTTGGCGGCGATTCGATACAGCCAGGTCGAAAACTTCGAGTCTGCGCGGAACGTCGCCAACGCCTTAAAGGCGGTGAGAAACGCCTCTTGTGCCAGATCCTCCGCTTCAGCACGATTGCCCACCATGCGATAGGCTAAGTTCACGATCGTGGACGCATGTCGATCAATCAGTTGTCCGAAGGCCTCATGGTCCTGTTTGAGGCTACGAGCAACCAGTTGCGCGTCATTGGATATTGGCTGATGGTCCGGTGGCATGCTCCGACTCCGGTTAGTCTGGTCCGATGCCACAGGACCGTCTGCTTTGGCCTACACATTTCATTAGACGCAGGGCTCTGAAAGGCGTAAACAGCCGCATATGGGGGAAAGAGCAGTTAGAATCGATAGCTGGTGCCGATGGAGACGACATAGTCTGGTGCCCCATTGGACAGACCGACTGCCACGCCTCCATTCACACGCCAGGCTGCGGATAGACGGTAATTCGACGAGAAAAACACGTCTCTGGCATTGGGGAGACCAGGTCGAAGGGCACGATACTCCTCGAAATACACAGTCGCGAGAAGGTCCTTGGTCAGGTAATAGCCAGTCCCCACGTCCCACCAATATTGGTTGCGGAGGCCTAAGGTGCCGGAGCCATCACCCCGATCCGGATCGCCGATAAAGTTGTATCCCCCATCAAAGAAGACCAGCCAGCTGGTCCCAATCAGCTTGGAAACCTCCACCCCATATCCATGATCAAACTCGCCGGTGCCCAGTCCCTGGCTCGCGTTGGCTGTGGGAAGTTTCAACCGAGCTGTCACCGCAATCAACGGCACATACTCCTGCTCTTCGACGAGGTAATAGCGCCCCCGCAGAATGACATCACCGATTCCAGTGGTCGTCACCTTTTGACCAACGGATCGCGTTGTTGTCCCACAGACACGATCCTTGCCGGACACGTCGGACCCTTTCCCACTACAGTCGCCATCATCATTCGATCCACCGCCACCACCCGAACCACTGTTACTTCCGCTGTTATCGTCATCCACACGGAATGCGGTATTCCCGACGACGGTCGTGCGTCCATCCGTGATCGCCGTCACGGATGGGATGACCAGCCAGATATCCCCTTTGGGAAACAGTCTTCGAATCGAAAATGGCGCATAGATAAACTCACTGGTGGTATTGGTACCAAAGTTCCCGTGGCTATAGCTCGGGTTAAAACTGATTTGCCAGTTTCGTTCGGCCGCCGGTTGTGGCCGCTTATCGGTTGGGTCTGCCGCCCATACACGCCCTCCCCACAATCCTATCCCTCCGCCATTACCGCGATCACCAAGACCATGCACACTCGTCGCATCCCGTTCACCATCCCTTTCTGCACGAGACATCCATACGTCACACGATGGATCGTATGCGAAGCACTCTGAGTCTGTTGGATACAGCTCAATCACAACGATCTAGTTTCTAGCAGACCGCTCAGGCCTCTCGGGTCGTTCTGGTCGATCAGGATGTTCTGGGCGCTCTGGTCTCTCGATCCGCTCCATCCGTTCCGGTCGGGGTGGTCGTTCCATCTGCATCATCCGGGCCTGGTCTCTCCCATCACGTCCACGGTCACCCGCGACCTGATCTGCCCGATCGAGTCCCCTGAGTTCACCACCCGCGTTAGAGCGATGATCCTCACGCCGGTTGAATTGACGATCTTCTTGCCGATCCTCACGTCTATCAACCTGGCGATCCTCGCGGCGGTCTTCTCGTCGATACAGCTGTCGATCAGCCCGTCGATCTTCTTGGCGAACCTCTCCAGCCTGAGCCATATAGATGTCCTCTCCACCACTATGTCCTCGAACGTGGTTGTCGTGGCCACCATCTCGCCCACTATCCATGAATCCAGGACCACTGTTCATCGAACCTGGCTCTCGGTTGTCTACCTTTACGATCAGCGCTTCCGCGGGACTGCTCACCTTTCCTAGCGCAGGTGAGGTCAGCAGCGATAATCCTGCGATGGTGCCCAACATCATTTCTTTCCAACTGGTACGGTTCATCATGTCTCTCCTTCTGTGATGATCTCATGAGGTTCCTGTAGCGCGCTGATGCAGGCTCTCCAAAGTAATCCGCTAACTCTACCTCCTCCCATCGTACAGCCGACCCGACTCATCGATGATCCGCTCACGCGCTCAAATTATGTGCTGGCGCTGGTATCAACCGGCACACTCCAGATCACGATCGTGCTTGTGGTGATCGTCGACACCGGCCTCTGCAGCTCGAAGCCGTTGAATGAACCTAAAAACGCGTATTAACCCATCCCCGCCAACCGATTCGGCGGGGGGTTCAGCCAGTTCACCCCGGTCACCGTCGTCGTAATGAACTCACACACCTGCTGCCAGACGGCAGTGGGGTTTAATTGCTCCGCAGTTGCCGTTGCCCATTCCTGAAGCATTCGACTGGCGCGTGTGAGCATGGCTTTTGCGAGATGGGCGTAGCGATGAGAGGGGGCGATCACGAGACGCTGTTGTCCCGCGTGGCGCGTTTTGCGCGCGACACCGGACAAGAGAAACGGACGGCTGGTAATGGCTTCCGAGCGCGCCTTCGGGTTCGCGAGCCGCACGAACAACGACCACCAGTTATAGATCACGGCCACCGCCATCGCATTGAAGCGACAGCGTTTAAGATCTTGGGTCGTGAAGCCACCCCAGCCCCATTGGTTCTTCAATTCATCGAAGGTGTTCTCACTGTCGGCGCGATCGCGATAGAGTTGTGCGAGGGTTTGGATCTCGTGCGGGAGATTGGTGACGAGCACGAAATACTCGTAGCGATGCGTGGCCACATCGCTTTCAACGAAACCAAGGGCGAGCTGATGAGTCTCATCGCCCAGTACGACCTCTCCCTTGAGGAGCCTTCGCAACACCATGACACGCCGCGCCTTCTGCCAGCCGCTTAACGCGAGTTCGCCTTCCCGTCCTTCGAAACCTTCCCCGGCATTAGCCCACCCGTGATGCCAGAAGACCTTCTCGACGAAGCGCTTGACGTTTTGGGTGGCGCGCAGCTTCAACAGGTAGGGCATGTGGCGCTCTTCCAGGCCGGTCATCACCGCGTCATTGCCAAAGCCGGCGTCGCCGCGCACACAATACGGGCGCTGATGGGACGGCAGCCGATCGATGAGTGTCAACAATCCCGGCAACGTCGTGTTTGAATGACTGTGATTGCCCCCTTCGACATCGACTCCGAGCACGAGCCGAAGGCCTGCCATTTGATAGGTATGATACGTGTGCGAGGGACGTCCGGGCTTCTTCGGGTTGTAGCCGACCACGGAGCCTTCTTGATGACCGTAGAGCGGCTTGACCGTCACATCGACATCGAGGAGCCAGGGGGCTGATAACAACGGCTCAACGCACGCATTGAGGTGAGTCTGTAACCAGTTCATGCCCGGCGTTTCATCGATCGCTTTCAGGAACCGTCGCACCGTGTCTTCGGCGACCACGCTATGCATGCTGAGTAGATCCGGCATCACGCCATCGAAGCGGATCGCGTTCATGTGCGCATAACGACGGTGACCGGCGAGGAGCGAGAGAAACCACGTGCCCAAAATGTCTTCACGTCGCGAGCCATGCGGACCGGAATAGTTTAACGGACACGCCGTCTGCCAGCGTGCGTACAAGCCGGTCAAGTGCAAGAATTCGAGGAAAAACGCCATCTGCCCGAAGGGGGTCGCTGCGGACTGTCCGTCCCAACGCACGTGCAGGCGACCATTAGGGGCTTCGACGCCGACGGCTTGGGTGATCGCCGACATCGCCGTTTGTGCTCGTCTTTTTGTCTCACCCATTGGGTGCACGCCTCCGACGCAGATTGTGTTGTGAGAACAATAGCTTACATGGGGATGGAAATGGCAATCTACGTTTCTAGGTTGAACGACAGGTGGCGTTTTCACGGGAGCAGGAGCGGCACCGTACAGGTCCAGAAGGAAACAGGAGGCAGCGCTGGGACCAGCTGAGTGGGCAGGTAACGCAATGTCACGCTGTCTATTTGAGAAGGTTGCGCTGGTCCCACTGTTCGATAATCACCTGCTGACGGCGACTCGTCTCGTCAGGAGTATTGAAGAGTGTCCACCCACTGTTCAACGTGATCAAAGACTGACCCGATACGTTGCCTGGTTTTTCGCTTGCTGCACTCATCGCCATCAGTGCACAACCTGCCTCAGACCAAGCGTCTAGAGGGCTGCGCCATCGCCCCGTACGCGCATCGATCGGTGGGTACGGATAGGCGATCTGCCAGCTGATTCCTGGCAGGTGCTGCTTGATCCGTTGAGCTACCTCAGGGTCAAAAAACATGGCGGGTAGAAGAGCTGTCACCCTGGTCGTGAGTCTCGCATCGTGAAGCTTCGTTTCAAGCTTGTCCAAAGGAACCAAGACGAGCCACAAGGAATTCTGAGGCAGCGCAGAGGCACCTTCAAGCATCACTTCATCGACACGGATACGGTGTGCACGTAATTCCGCCCGGGCAAATTGTACAGTGTCCTGTAGCTGGGGAGTACGTTGGGACAGCACGACGGTTAACGCGTCAGGATGGCGAGTGAGACCTCGATCAAGCAGCGCTCCTACTTGGCTCTTCAGTCCGGGCAGGGCATAGCGGATGTTGGGATGATCGGGAAGATCCACCGGACTCACCGGAAGCAATGTGGGGATAGGCCAATGACGAGCACGCGCAACGTATTGCATCTCCCAACCTGCAATGTAGGGCGCGACAATATACGAGGCCAGACCGTCCGTGATCCTCGCCTCCACCTTCGCCAAGGCCTCGGCGGGATTTTCATACCGCATGACTTCCAGCGGTGGAAATCGTTCACCCGTTCTCGTCGATGGGCAGGTCTTCAAGCGATTGCCCAGCTCTTGAGGAAACATGTGAGATTGGGTAGCTGGTACCAGTCCAAGCACCACTTTCGTCGGTGCCTCCCCATCAAGCCGCCGCTCGATGTCTACCAATAAATATTGGAGAAGTGCGCTGGTCTCATCCTGACTCAGATCAAACCGCGGCATTGCTGGATCCAGTGGCACATCGTTCGAGGCGATACCGTGATAGATAGCACGCTCAAAGGTGAGCCGGTCATAGGCAGGTCTTGGTTCACCCACGCGACGAGGCGCAAACGGTTTACTGAGCGTATACCAGCGGATATCTGGAGCGCGGACAAACGCTTCTCCCCCACCTCGTGCATCATTCCCGTGACAAGAGGCGCAGGCTACCGCCTGCCCTCGCAGGATGACTGTGCCATGGATGCGCCCACCAATCTCTCTTCCGTCACGTCCGATGCCCTGTTCAAAAATACTCTTACCGAGATCAGACCCGGGCGTTGCTGCCCCCACAGCGGAAGACCAGACACTCAGGAGTAGAAGCGCGGTGACAAGAATAGAACGAGGCATTGCACGGCCACTATCGTTAGGGTTTGGCCGCCACGCGTTGTAGCTCGGCGTAGATGAAGTCCGGTGTCGCATCAGGGCGGATTTTGACCCAGTGTGCGCGCGACGCATTCCCAGCAATGAGCACGGATTGATGGTCAGCCGGTGTCTCTGCCCACTGTCCCAACCGACGCAGGAGCGGTTTCAGCACCTCCTGCCCGGCGGAAAGAAAGCGCCAGCCAGGATGGTCGGCCTGATGTTTTCGCGCAAAGGCCTTCAGGGTGTCCGGCGTATCTCGGAGTGGGTCGGACGAGAGCGATAGAAACAGCACGGTGCGACCAAACTCATCACCGAGGCGGTCTTTTACTTGTCCTAAGAGTCTGGTGATCAGCGGACACGCATCCCGGCACTCGGTGTAGACGACATTCATGAGCACGACGTGATGTTGCAGCAAGTCGCTGAAGAACCGATGTCGCACACCGTCCTGATCGAACAGCTCGCCATCACCAAAGTAGGCACGGGCCCGTTCGACGCGCGTTCCATCATACGGGACCGTTTTTTCGGCCCCCTGCGCGAATCCAGCCAGAACAAGCACCAGCATCATGCCCACCGATGCCGAACAGAACCGCATCCTCGGCATCAATCTGCTCCGTTGGTCCATAGACATGGCATCACTCGTTCGAAAAAGCCTGTGTTGTCCTGGCAATGACTTCCGGATCTGGAATGCCGATCCAGCGCTGCCATTTCCCCGTTCGCATATTACCGGCGACGATCACCGGAGCATGATCCTCCGGCCTACCAAACGCGGGAATATTGAACGCGCGAAGCGCGTGTTGAACATCAGCAACCGATCCGGTCAGCCAATGCCAATGCGGCGTGGTCGCAAATCGTGCGGCATAGGCTTTGAGCTGGATCGGCGTGTCGTGGGCAGGATCGACCGTCAACGAAACCAGCACCACCTGATGACCCAGTCGATCTCGTACCCGTTGTTCCACCTGCGCCATGATCGCGCTGAGAATAGAACAGCTTGTTTTACAGTTGGTATATACAAAGTCGATCACCACCGTCCGCCCCTCGACCAGGCGATCGATTCGTTGTGCACGATTGTCCTGATCCACGAGCGGCACAGTCGGAAGGATCACCTTATTGGTAGCTCCCGACTGCCCGGATGACTGATCAAAGACCGACTCGTCTCGAGGTTCGGCAGCGAATGTGACTTCTGTCGGACCGGCGATTTGGAAATAGCCCACAAGAAGACACACTAAGGGAAATGAATATGTCGTCGCCATCACGGCTGGCCCCTGGTACCGATGGTGTCAGAGACGACTGACTCTACCAGCACGGTTGAAAAAGTTGCCTCCACGGCTTGAGCCCCACGAATGTGGACATAATATCCACCGGGCGCTGAGAGGATGCCCTCTCCGATCAATTGCCCGGCGGCCCGTTCATCGGTTCGGAGCGGCCATCGAACGCCTTGCCCACCTCTGGTTGGGATGACGAGCAACTCAAACTGGTTCGCTGCGTCAGCAACCAGCTTCACCCCCTTCTTTGCGCGCACTCTCACGGTCACCGGCTTCCCCGCCACTGCATGAACAACCGGGTCGCTCAGCCACTCAAACCCAATCCGTTCCGGCTCCTTGGCCACTGGTGCCCGCTCGACGTGCAAGCCGATACATTCGCGGATTTTCGGAGCATCACTCGCGAGCGCCACGACCATGCGTCCCGCCGACGGCAGTTTGACGACGGCTGCATACTCACCAGGGCCGACTTGCCGAAGTCCCCGTTGGATCACGAGCGCTGCCATCGGCGTATGGCCGTATGTGCGCAACCCAGAGTCCGGTGCATTCATCCCTTCCATGTAGTGGTAGACCGTACGTTCCGTCGGTGACACGAGAAAGGCACCGCCTTTATTCAGCGTGAGTCCCATGGTGGATGCGATCGGCAGCCCTTCTTTGGCCTGGGCCAGAATCCCTGACCCAGCAGGAATATATTGCGGTTTGGGATCTGGTTTCTCAAGTGCGGCCAGCGAGATCAAGGCCACCAGCTCGCTCTCCAGACTGCGCACGTAGACATATTGATCAGAAAACATCACATCATAGGGCTTCCCCGACACGGTGATGGCATGCATCGGCTCACCCGTCGTTGCATTGAGCACATGCACACGATGCTGACTGGGATTCACGATGAGCACGTAGCGTTTGTCGGGCGAGAGTTTAGCTGGCCCGATACCGGGTTGAAGGGCCACGCTATCGATCGGTTGACCTTGTGCGGCATACCGATGCACCCGGCCGTGTTTGCCATCAACGACCCAGAACAGCGCGTTTGACGGAGTGCTCACCACACTCAGCGGTTCACCTGGAAGTGTCATTGTCCGAATGATTGAGAATGTTGCGGCATCGAGTACGGTGACGGTGCCAGCACGGCGACTGGTCGCATAGACGAATCGACCATCGTCGCTGAACGCCAATTCGTGATGGCCTCCTGGAAGAGGAAGGCTCTTGACCAACTGATTTGTGACGGTATCGATGATACTAACACCCTCCTGCTGCGCAGTCTTTGCCGGCGCGATATGCCCGACCCATAAAAGCCGTTCGTCAGGAGCAAGTACGAGACGAGTGGGAAGGCCGGGCACAGTGATATGCGTCTGAACCTGTAATGCCTGCAGGTCGGCAATCGCAACCGCTGGTTCTTCGGCCAGCCCGACAAATAGTTTTGCATCGTCTGAGGTCTTGGCCCAGTCAAACCCTCGACCTTTGAGCTTCAGTGATCCGTAGAGGCTGGTGCGTCCGGCAAAACTCACGGAAGGATCCAGCACGGAGATACTGGCCTCAGCATCCAGGGTCAAGACATAATAGCCGGTGAGATCCATTAAGGGGCGTTGTAACAGATTGCCGCCCAGATACCCCGCCACACGTTGCGCACAGGCCGGCATCGCGCCGGACGCAGCCGACACCGCTCGATCGAGCCATGCGCCGACGTTCCAATTATTCAGTGGATGGCCGTCAGCCTGGCGCCTGACCGCCATCCGAATTTGGACGAGTTGATCCGCCTGGAGTGTGGGAGGAGCGTTTTCCGTTATCGAATCGATGGAAAACTGAACGTGAACGCCTTCCTGTTCAATCGTCTTGTTGAGATAGGCGGCGAACGAAGCCGGTGGCCCTACTCCGAGGAGCAGGGCCATGGATAGAATCACCCGATGTCTTAAGGAGTGAGGTCGCATGAAGCACGTAGCGATATGGGCCTAAAAAAGAGATTCTTCGAGCGTGCACTTGGTATGACGCGGACGATGCTCCATGCCCCGCTCGTTATGCCAAACCCCCCATGGTCTTGCCACAGGTAGTCACCAGAAACGGCATGCCGCCCTCCGGTCGACTTGAGCACCACGTCGAAGTGGGCCATGGGTGTCAGACTTTCTTGTCCGCCCATTCCCATATGGAGCGCATTATTGCCTATGCATTTGGACGGGACACCCCAACTGCTTGGTCCAGCCCCATTAGGATATCCGCCGGTAGAGTGTTCCGCGAGATATGGATCACGTGGCCAGTTATGGCCGTGGAGCGAGAATATCGTCGCTCTCCCAATCCCGGTCGGAAGCAGCGCGCGAACCCGTAGCTCATGTCCAGCCAGCGCCAACGTGATCGGTGTATAAGAATGTTGAACTGGATGGTCGGCGGTAATCGCCGTCCCACCATTTTGACAACACCCGTTGCTAAAGGCTTCCCACGCATGGGTGACTCCAGCAAACCCTTCCTTCCCAAACGGCGCGTCAGGCGGCAGACCGAAGCGGAACCATTTGGGTTCGGTGCCATAATTAATCGCCATATGACCCGAGTCATGCGCATCTTCCGGTGCAATATTCAAGGGATCTTCCGCCGCGCCTCCCTTTTCTGCTGCAAGGGTGCCTACAGCGGACCCATCCATATATCGATGATTCAACCCTTTCTGATGAACCAGTGCGATATCCCGGAAGAAACGAGTGTTCCCATCTGCTGGGTACAACACAAATGCGGTGGCACGACTGGCCCGATTATTCGCTGGGTTCATCGGAAACGTTTGGCGATCCATCGCCGAATCATCGATGTTTTCGATCCAGAACGATCGTTGTGGTTCGACCACTAAGGCCCCAACCGCAGCCTTTTGTCCCTGCTTGATTCGATCCGGCGGCGTAAGGTTCGTCCCTCCGAACTCCACCGGTGTATAGCGACACGCTTTCCCGGACAATTGGACCACGCGAATGGTTTTCGGAGAAAGGTTGAGGTCGATCCTCGAAAAGATCTGGTCCCACCACTGATAACTGGCCTTCGTCGGATATTCGAACGATTCGAAGAACAGACTTTGAGCCAGTCTCTTGGTTACCTCTGGACGCACATTGATCTTGAACTCGTCATTGGCCTTGGCGAAAAGCCTACTCAGCTCATCAATTCGTTTTCTGACGAGCTCCGCTGGGTCCACACCGTTGGGCGAGAGCAGGGCTTCAAGGTTGGCCAATGTATCAATATAGGCTTCCCGCCCTTGTACCGGCACGTGATCTGCCAAGGCTTGTCGTTCTTTATCAGATATGTTGGGCTGTTCGAGTATCTTCGCGAGCGCCGTGAAGCGCTCCAAGTCCCCTGCGGTTGCTGCACGTACGGCCATGACTTGTCGTTTCAAGAGTGCGTTGAGTGGCGGATTGATACTGAGAACGTGCTGCGGTTTGACCGTTGTCTGCTCCGAGGCAAATAGTTTGGCACGTTCTCCTACGGTGGTGAGCGCTTTCACCACTTCGGTTGAATTATTAATTGTGAGCTCGCCCGTTTCGAAATACTGAGGATCTAGTGCCGCGAGTACCCGCTCAGCAAACGCGGCCTTGGTCAACACCTGCGCCGGCGATCGAGTCGGTTGTGTCCCGTGTTTCGCCAGTGCGGGAAACAGGCTCAGCAGGGCATGGGCTCGTCGAAGAGCCTGATCGGCTGCTGGAGTCGGGCATGGATTCGATAACGTTGGTGGTTCCAGCACACCGGCGTACCATTGATAGACATGGTACTCATTCGGACGGATCGTGCTGATCTTATTCACACCGACATTGTTACCATCCGACGTCTGGACATTGTAATGGAGCAACTGGGGATGGAGTCCGATGCGATTCGAGGGTCGTATCAGATTATTATTAAAGGTCGTGACCGATCCACTTGCATCGTTATCATCCCGGTGAATGATGCCGGACAGGGAGGTCAACCCGTCCAAATCCGGCATGTTGAGACGGCCCTTTGGCAACCGGTTGTGCAATACGACTTGCACACACTCTCCCGCCGCTGCACGCAACACAAGCGGTTCAAGCGGCATCCCCGGCTTGAGCTGCCCATTGGCATCTAGATCCGATTCGCGTACGAACAAGATCGCCGTTGGATCATGCAAGGGACCCGTTCCGAATGATTCCGTTCGGATGACCTTCCCATCCTCATTTTTTACCTCGATCGTGATCGAGGTCGACCGAGGGTTATAAACCAGCGTTCCCCCTCCTGAATTTAAACGCGCTGAGCCATTCGGATAACCGGAATTTCTAGCAGAGGGCACCGTCACACCTAAGGAGTTTGTCAACGCACGGTTCGCCAAGACAGCGGCGATGTGATACTGCCGAATCTTGGCATCCCTTGGACAGACGTTATCTTTGCCCAGGCCCTCTTCTGGTCTCAGGATGGTTGGGACTGGATTACTTGGCAGTTTGACCAACATATCTTTCCGGTCCAGTTTGGATTTGCTTCGGAGAATGCCCCAAACCCCATTCCAGAGCCCATCCTGGCTAGTATCGATCGTATACATCCGGTCATTCAAAAATGTATCGCTCCAGTAGTCAGTAATGGGCGCTGAGAAGGTGAACTGTTCTGACAGTCCAGTATTTTGAGCATTACGCCAACCGGAATGCGGGGCTTGCCCGAATCCTGACCCGCCTTGTATCCATCCAAGTGCATTGATCGATCCATTATGCTCGTGCTCGTGTGATCCAGCTTGCACCTTCACACGGATGAGATCGCCTGAATAGGCGCGCATGATCGGTGTGTAGGGGTCACCCCTAAGGCGATGGTAGTTCACATCGTTTGGATAGTGTGGGCTTGTAGTGGGTAAGCTGGGATCTTCTCCGCCGATCCCGTTCAGAACTCCGAGTGCCCGATCGGTTCGGGTGGTCAGGGCAAGGTCGAGATCACCGGCCATCCCAGTGGTCTGAGCGCCCTTCTTCCCGTCCGGCCCATTGGCGTTCGGATCGTACACACGCGCCCCGATCGGCTCGTTTCGATAATTCACCACCATCATGCCGACATCATCTGCCGAAATCGCCTCTGGACACGGACGATTGGGCGCGGTCTTTTTGTCGTAGGCCAAGAGCGGATCGTTCCCCACGTCTTCTTTCGTCACGCCGCCCGGACACGTCGGCGGATACTTGAAGATATCGATAGCAACTTCTTTGGTATCTGCTGGGTTCCTGCGATCAGCTGGTTTTCGGTAGGAGGGATTGATCGCATGGCGGAACGCCTCAGTCAATGCAACGCGTGACGTGGTGCCCGCAGAATCTACTGTGACGAATTGCAGATTGCTTTCCGCTGTCCCCGGTTCGTTGATCGGGATGCCGT
>JBBILH010000069.1:0-5810 GCA_037445005.1 Nitrospira sp. | reverse complement strand
GAAAATCACCTAACTGCAGGAAGAACTCCCGGTGGGAATCATCCCGCTTATCTCGGTCAACATCGATGGGCGTTCCCTTCTTTCCCGTGATGACGGCTTGCCACGACGTTGGGCCCCCATCCTGCCGTGCAGCCTGGTTATAGAGTACGTCGCCGGTTTCATTGTGCCGCCAGAGTGACCCTGGCGGTTCTGTCAACATCGTCGCATAGAGACCAAGCTGCTGATGGGTCGACGGCCCGAGATGGTCATGGGTAAACGTGATCCCAAGCCCACGATGGATCAATCCCCGATTCACGACTGGATCGGAAAACCACCGTTGAATGGTCGTGCGGGCTCCAAGCCAATCACATCTTCCTGGAATGCCCCAGTCGCGTTCAAACTCTTTCAATGTCGCGGCCTCGTTCCAGGCTGTTAGGCATTGGTCCTCGGTGAGCTGCAGGTTCTGGGTGTGAAAGACCGGCGCCTTTCCGAAATACGGATGTGCCATGGGCACCAGCGGAGACGTACTCCCATTGGGTTGAGGGACCGGTGGTTTCCTAGCTGCAACTTGTTGGTGGTTCCACTCATTAATGGCATGAATCCGTTCGCGCACGGTCCCTGGCGAAAAGGTCCCATCTTCATAATTGAACCCGTTCGCACCGCCGTCCGCAGAGGTAAGGTCCCACTTCGGTAAATGGATATGCTGCCCGATCACATCGGTGGGAGTTGTGATCTGATAGTCATCCAGATAAAATTCTTTTGGCACAAGATTCGTGTGTTCATATTTTGCGCAGTCGTAGGTATTCATCCGCAAGACGAGCGGCTCCGGTGGACGCTGCTTGGTCAGCAACGCCGGCACATCTTCCCAGAGGGTCAGAATGCGTTGTTGCGGATAGTGGTACCCCAGTTTATTGAAGACGACATCTAACTGCAGGTTGGCCCCCTTGTACACCCGAGGATGGTCCCCTCCGAACTCAATTCCGCCTGGCAGGTCCCGATTGGAAGAGAAAAACTGCCCATACTGGCCCGCAAAGAAAAACCCCGGTTTCCCAGTCTGGAGAAGCCTTCCTTGATCATCAACACAGGGATCGTTGTACGGTGCACCAGGCGTGGGAGCCGCCCCGTTGGTGACAAACGTCGCGGGAACGGGTGGCGCAACCCCGTTTTTATCAACCTGCCTGTAGGTTGGATGGGTGCGCTGTGCGTGAAACTGCATGGCCAACCGCTCAAGCGGGGTGCCGGTCTCGTCGTAATACACGGGTTTGGCCGATTCGATATGCTTCGCCGCCGAAAGTCTAGTGACTTCAGAATGATCATGTCCATCTGATGAATACCCGGCCAAGGCATGCCGAGGAAGTCCTCCATGGTGCCCACCGGCTGACGGGTCCATGTCCAAGGGCGGAGTCGTTGGGCGTGAACCCATGGAAACTGGATCGGCCTGCCCTGCGCGCTGAGACACACCTGCCACCCAAAATGGAAACCCTGGGTTATCGTGAGGACTGGTTCTGAGCGGTACAGTTACCTCGGCCACAGACCCATGCACTCGGCCATCATCCCCAACGCGCGGTTTAACTCGTACCGGCAGAGGCATGGGAGCCATGCCCTTACCGGGTAGTGGGACGATGGCAGGAATCGGCGTCCCCGCGACGATTTCTCCATCCGGCAGCGCTCGTGCGTTGGCTGACGGTCTACCAGACATCAATCCAAACGGCTGTTTGTGGAACTGAGTCGGAGTGTCACTCACGGCGAGCCGAGTGCCGCCTTCGAACACATCGTGAATGCGCCACATGTACCACATGCCCTGGGCAAAGTGGGGATAGAAGTGGCAGTGGAAAATGGCATCCCCAACAGTCTTGTTCCGATTCCCCGAGCCGCCAAACGCGATCTCGTAGGTATAGCCGGAACCTGGGCCGACCCCTTGCGCATCGATGTAGTTGGAATTGTCATCGTTCGGATTGAACAACCACTGATGGTTGTGCAGATGAAAAATATGTTGCTCCTTTCCTGAATGCACGTTCCTGAATTTAACAAAATCCCCGATGTAACTGTGATGAAGATTCGCTGGATCATGTGGATAATAGGCCTCGGTCGCCCACTTTCCCTGCACACACTTGCTGTTAAACTTGTCTTCCATATCGGCGCTCGTCCAATTGCCGTCTTGATCTGGAAGAAATTCCGGCTGACATTGGTGCGTCACCAGATTGGCCGGATAATCGACGATCATGGCGGCATCACCTACGGCGAATGAGCTGAGAAAAAACTCCTCATAGGCACAATCCAAGCAATCGTGCATGGGGCCCGAATGAAGCCGATTGGCGATGATCTCCGCGCCGATGCCGCCTGACCCATAATTGATCATGAAGGCATCGCGCACTCCATGCAGCGTGTGGCTCAATTCGGGATGCTCGAAGAAATAGGGATAGGCTTGCGTAGCGGCGTTCTCATCGTGGAACACCGAGACAAACTCCCGAAACGGCTCCAACCGGTTTGGCAGCGTCGGATTCCGAGCCGTTCCAGCCGTTCCCGGACCCTGGCTTTCGATCGGGTACGTCGCGCGGGGGAACCGCCCATTCTTTAGAGGGCCAACAATGATCGCGTTAATATCGCCATGGATGATCCGGCCACGTTGGACCATGTTCAAAATCGGCAAGCCGGCCTTTCCTTCGTCCGACCATGGCGAAAGAGCGGGATAGGTCGCTTCATAGTTGATGATGGGCTGCCCAGCGGGCGTGAAGCCGGTGGTGGCCAATCGTAATTCTTCTTCGGTCACCTGGGCGCGATAAAAGCTCGCGTTCTTGGGCTGTACCGCCACAACGCCGAATAACCCCACCCCGCTGTTGCCTGCCGTTCCCTCTCCACCAAACACAGCTCCCGAATTACTCACCAGATACGCACCCTCTTTCGGCGCATAAAAGCAATACTCCTTCGTCTCTCCGGGCATTGCGAGGCTATTGTTGTTTGTTCCAACATAGGAGCTGTCGTCATCAAGGGTGTGGACTAATTCCAAGCCTTGCGGATGGAACCCCACGACCCGGCTGGCGACTTGGTCGTCACTGCGCAATAGAGAGGTGCCGGGGATATCCTTGGCTGCGTGTTCCATCGGATGATCAACGGGTGGAAATGGATCTGGGTTCGATTGAAAGGGGTTGGCTTGTGGCTCTAACAAATTAGTGAATCGGACCTTGAGATATCCTCCCTCTGGAACACGCAGCACCAGCGGACGTGGCCGTAAATCAGAGCGTAATGCAATACCACGGCTCGTGGCACGATTCACAACGTCTTTAAATATCGTTTCGCCCTCCTGTGAATAATTGAGGGGCTTGTTGCTTTTCAGATCGATCACATCGTGCCGCAGGGCATACATCATCCAGTTGACGTTCTGCGCACCCAACCGATTAAAAACCATTGGGTGGTCAAGGGCCACGACATCCGCACGAAACGCTTTGGACGGGCAAGACCTCACGGGTAAAACGATTCCGGGCTTGCCCCCTAGCACATCAAGCTTATTCGGGACAGAGGCTGCCGGGCGAGTGATACGCTTCGGTGTGATCTGCTCTTTGGTGACCGTTGGAGTGTTCGTCGGCGGTTGAGCAATGGCCAGCCCGGTCATTGTAAATGCTGCAAGCAGAACACTTCCCACTGTCATACGACGATGCCCACCCATCATTCATCCTCCTCAATCACGACCTCACATCACCTCTCGACCACTTACACTCTGATCCCACTGAGCGACGTTGGCTCAATTTCCGCCACAAGCGTTACGGGTTCCTTACAAGAGGGCACTATTTAAGTTCTTGCCCATGAATTGTCAAGCTGACGCAAATGGTCGTTCTTCGGTCGGCTATTTGAGCGACGCGTTGGCCCACTCACTCGCGTATGCGCAAGTTTGGCCGAGCAACCCTTATGCCGACTACTCCTCACATTACTATGGTGTAATAATGGACGTTTCGTTTCAGACAGAAACCCTGTGCCGCTGCTCAGATGAATCGGTTTGGATACACCTGTATTCAATTGGATTCATCTCGGGAAGCAGCGTCGGGCGAGCTGGACTCTTCGATCTCGATTGGCCCCAGGTGCGAAGAAGGTGGCGCGCAGAATTCGAAACGATGTGGAAAATTGACCGAGGTGGACTTGAGCTTGCCGGAAAGAGAATGGGTGTTGTTGATGAACTCACGTCTACAATGCTAGGCCAAACTCAGGAGCATCCTTAGATCTGGGTAATCTTCCCCTCCGCCCCCTCCAGCATCTGCTGCGCCTCCCGCACATAATGCTCCGTCGTCCCGTAGTGTTTGTGCCGCATCATCCGCTGCACCTGAGAGGGCGGCGCGCCATTCAAGGTGGCGTACGTCGCCGCCGAATGCCGCAGACTATGCACCACAATCCCCGGATGCTTCGCTTCGGCCGGCAGCAACCCTTCCGTGATGATCCGCTGAATCGACCGCGTCCCCAGCGGCCGTCCTTCGCTGATTCGTGCCGTCCCATCCGCCTTCAGCGGCGCCGTCGTCGCGAACAGCGGCGCGTTCGGCAGGCGCGTCCCTCCCCGACAAGCGAGATAGGCTTGAATCTTCTCATACACCTCTGGCAACACCTTCACCCATTCATCTGCCATGAGATGCCCCTTGCCATAGACATAGAGCCGCCAATATTGTCCCGGCTCCCCCGGCTGTAGGTCGCCCACCGTAGCCCGGCTCACTTCAATCTCCCGCAGTCCTGTCTTCAGCATGAGATAGGCCATGGCCTCATTGCGTAATCGTTGCAATACGGTATGTCGTGGATCCGTCGCCAGCTGGGCCAACAGCTTCTTCGCATCCGCGACCGGCAATGGCCGCCGCTGCGGGGAACGAATGGTCTTCCAGCCCTTCACGAACTTCGCCGGATCCATCGGGCGCTGATACAAGGTTTTCAACGAGCTCCCGAACTGTCGCAGCGCGACCACATAGCCGTTCTTGGCCCGGGGCGAAGTGAAGACTCGATCAAGATGAGTCCGATAGGCAAACATGGGTCGAGGGACCAGGCCCAGGGGGGATCGGGTGGGAGCGTCTTCAACCAGATGAGAAAGAAACGGAGGCGTTTCTGATAGGTCTGGACCGTACTGGGCCGCACTCGCCCCGCCCGCATGAGGTCCTGGCAGAACCGGTCGATCTCCAGTCCCACACGGATCACCCCAGTGCGATCAATCCGCGCGATCGGATGAGAGGAGCCACCCGGCTGCTCTATTATTATTTAGGGAAGGTCTGATTTATTCGTCTCATCTGATGAGCTAAGCGAAGCGCAGCACTGAATTGGAGGCGCTCCCCATGCTGCAACAGACCTTGGCCGACGTGACAGTCGAGCAATATCGCCAGCCCACCCGTCGCGAACAGTTTCTCAACGAGATGAACCGCGTCGTACCATGGCCGGAATTGGTGGCGGTGATTGCGCCGATCTATCCCAAGGCCGAGGGCCCCGGGCGTCCGCCAGTGGGCGTTGAACGGATGCTACGCCTCCACTGCCTGCAACAGTGGTTCACTCTCTCGGATCCCGCCGTGGAAGAGGCGCGGTACGACTCGCGCATCATGCGGCAGTTTGTGGGGATCGATCGGGGCCGCGAGCCCGTGCCCGATGAGACGACGATCTGCCAGTTTCGGCATCTCTTGGAAACCCACCAGTTGGGCCAGCAGCTCTTTGCCCGGATCGGGGAGTATCTGACGAAGCCGGGGCTGCAGGTGCGCCGAGGGACCATTGTGGATGCCACCATCATCAGTGCCCCCCGTTCGACGAAGAACCGGACCAAGGCGCGGGATCCCGAGAGGCCTCAGACGAAGACGGGCACCCAGTGGTACGTCGGCATG
>JBBILH010000068.1:0-18389 GCA_037445005.1 Nitrospira sp. | reverse complement strand
CACACGAGACACTGACTGCTCAGAATCGCAATCGTGAGGGGGGGCATCGCGGTGCTCTGCATGCTGCCTCCTAGTTCAAGACGGTAGACGGGTGCTATTGAAACTACTCCTTATAGAGTTTCGGTGGCTCGTATCGACGCGCAAAGGACGCTGAACCTTCGATTTTCTGTAATGCCATCTGGGCTCGTTCACAAACGGCATGTTTCTCTACTTTGGATAGGTGCAAATGGTACTACCCATTAGTAGGGTATACATGGATGGATTATGGACCACGTCCAATTTGTTGAAAACACTATTGCATTTTTACTTTCATTCTTGGCGATGAGCCTTCGATATTCCAATCAGTAAGGGAGGCTTATTGATAGGCCTGAATACCGGAAAAAGAGCCATATTTACCGCTTATGGGGACCGAGCACGAGAGTTGATCCAGAATGAACCACTTTGTTCCAGCGCTCGATCGGTCGGATGTAGCGGTTCTAGCGGTCGATTGATCAGACAAAGGTGCTGGGCCAGGTACACAAAAACTAGACATTTAGCCGATAGTTTAGAGGCAATAAGCCCTGATACCAATAGGGCCGACGGTTACTCATCATACGGCTGAACAGCCGTATTTTTTTGGAAAAGAAGCTGGGACTCACGGGGCGAAGCTATGATCACTACCTGTAGACAAGAGGACACTGCACGGTACCCGCACGTGAGCGTACCGGAGGTTGGACAGGGAGAAGGATCAAGGACTGATCCCCGCTGGTATGCCGTTCAGACATATTCTCGTCACGAGAAACAGGTTCGGGACCGACTGCTGGCTGTAGGGATAGAGCCCTTGCTTCCATTGGGCAAGCAATACCGTCAATGGTCCGACCGGAAAGTATGGACGATGCTTCCACTATTTAGCGGGTATTGCTTTGCCAACTTCGCATTAACCAGAAGTCTTGCCGTTCTCCAAACGCCGGGCGTTGTTCGCATTGTCGGCACTGTGAGGCCCGAACCCATTCCAGCCGAAGAAATTGCCGTGCTCCAGCAAGTTTCGTCCGTCAACCCCATGATGGAACCGTGCGACTACCTGACTGAAGGCGCATGGGTAGAAGTGATACGAGGTCCGCTTGTCGGCCTCCGCGGGCAATTCGTACGACGGGCAAGTTACCATGGACTCGTGATCCGAGCCTCCCTCCTGCAGCGTGCCGCGCTCATCCACATAGGAACCGACGACATTACGCCTGTGGAGTGAACCTTCTTTTTTTCCCTCGACCTCTCCACGGACATAGGATGCTGGCAGGGGAATCGGCAGTCATGCCCAAATCCCGCTTTACACGAGATCAGATAAAAATCATGGTCTCGGAACTGGATGCCGGTCGGATGGCCGGAGAGATTTCACGTCGGTATGGGATTTCCGTAAGCACCCTTTACCGATGGCGAGCGAAGCTGGCCAATGAGCAACAGTCGGAGGATAAAGAGCGGTTGCGCTCGTTAGAGGATGAACATCGACGGCTCAAACAGCAATTTGCCGAGCTTACCCTTGATTATGCGACGCTCCGGGCCGCCTTGATCAGAGACGTGAGGGGAGACTGTTAGAATGAAATTTCCGCCAGTCTGCTGAGAGGATGTTGGGCGAGTAGGGGCATTGTGTGATCGCCATGGAGAGAAACTACAGGAGAGTCCTCAATGGGGTCATCAGTCCGCTGATCTTGGCGATGGGGATCGCTGCGGTCGGGTGCGCCGGCCCTTCGGCGGAGGTCATTGCCGAAGCCAACAGCACCAAGGACGAGTATTTATTGGGCCCGGAGGACGTACTCGACATTACGGTGTGGCGTAGTGACGAGTTGACACAGAAAGGCATCGTGGTGAGACCCGACGGCTATATTTCAATTCCGCTGATCGGAGAGGTGGAGGTTACCGGTCGTACGGCCAAGGAGCTCGCCGCACACATAGCCGAACGACTGAAAGAGTATAAGGAAAAGCCGTCGGTGCATGTCAAGGTCAAAGAGGTCAACAGCTACTATGTCTATGTCCTGGGCGACGTCGCGAAGCCGGGCAAGTATCAGCTCAAGTCCCACACGACGGTCCTGCAAGCCATCGCCATGGCGGGAGGGTTTACGCCCTATGCTGCGAAGAACAAGATGCAAGTGCGCCGTACTCTGGTGGGGCCACCCGGCCACTCTAGAGAAGTCAAGATTCCTGCTCCGTATGATGATCTGCTGTCCGGAGAGGGAGAAATCAAAGACTTTGTGTTGAAGACCGGCGATATGGTCGTGGTGCCCGGCAGAGCATGGTAACGAGGCATGAGGTGGCAAGGCCGTGGAATTAACAGCTGCCTCGCCGTAGTCGCTGTGTATGGTATGGCGATACTCATTCCCCATGATGTGGAAGCGCAATCCTCTACCGCGCCGTTGTTAGAAAAACAACCGATTGCAGGGCCGGACACACATCTCATTCCATCGCTTCGAGTGGCGGAGCGGTATGATAGCAACGTCTTCTTTGTACCCGGAGGGAATCTCGAGGATTACGTCACCACTGTTTCTCCTCAGCTCCGGTTGAACCATCGGAATCAATGGGTGGAAGGGACGATTAGCGGCGGGGCGACAGCTGAAGCGTATGTCAAAAACCCGGGGCTTAACTACGTGGCGGGTAATGGAACGGTGGATTTGAATCTGGACGGTGCGATGAACCGACTTGTTCATGGATTGGGATTGCGTGTAATCGACACCATCATCTACACACCTCAACCGCTGGCGTTTGCCGCTCCAACCAGCGGCAGCCAAATCCCAGAAGCTTTTGTGCGTGGAATTCAGGCACAGCGAGCGAACTCATTCACCAATGCCGCTAAGGTAGACGCCTCGTATCGTTTCTCCGAGTTCATGAGCCTGACCGTCACATATGCCGACCAACGAATGCGGTTTGGGAGTCCGATAACTACACCGACCGGAGTCGGGCAAGGGGGATTCATCGATACAAACTTCCAAACTCTGACTTCAGGGCTTGTCCGAAAGTTCTCACCGGCCGACACGGTATCCCTTGCCCACCAATATCACAATGCCACATTCTCCGTTTCCGACGGCGTCGGCAGCCATTTTTCAACTCAAGGAGCGCTGATCAGATGGTCAAGATTCATTACCCCAGCGCTCAAGGCTATAGGTGAGGGAGGGGTTGCCGTAATAAGCACGGGCGGGAGAGTGGAGTCGCAGGGCGCCGCCTCTCTGGAATGGATGGGGCGGTATACGACCGTCATGGTGTCGTATTCGCGATCCATCACGCCGAGTTTTTTGTTTGTGTCGACTCCATTGTTGAGTCAAGTCGTGAGTGGAACGGTGAGGCGACAGATAACCGATCCTTTGTCGGTGTCGGTGACGGGGAGCTATGCGGTCAACGAGTCCGTGCCGGATAGTTCTCTCCTACGTTTTGAGTCGTACTCAGTCACGCCGAGCATCAATTACGTGATGAGCAAGACATTCACGGCCACACTGTCCTATGCCCACAGTCACTTCGAACAAACCGTCGCATCCCAGTCATTCCCATTTGATCGGAATCTGGTTCAACTCAGCTTGATAGCGGAGTGGAAATGAGCATGAATGAAACCGAGGCTCCTGCTGTCCTTGAGCAACCCGGAGAGCCGTTGTCGGTACAGATGCGGGAGTATTGGGGCACCATCCTTCGCCGAAAATGGCTCGTGCTCGGCTCTATTGTGGCCGGGATCGCCATTGCAGCAACACTATGCGTAGTCCTGCCGAAAAGCTATCGCTCCAGCACCCTGATCCTGATTGAAAATCAAAAGATTCCCGAGGACTACGTCAAGGGCATCGGAGGGGCCAGCGTTGAACAGCGCCTCACGATGATTCAGCAACAGGTGATGAGCCGGACCATCCTGAGTCAGATTTTGGACGAGTACGATCTCTATGAGAAACAGATCAAGCGTGAGGGGCTCGAATCGGCCATTGACACATTGCGAAAAATGATCAAGGTGGAGACCGTCGGCACCCCCGGCTCATGGGGCAAGAGCGTTGAAGCGGTCTCTCTATCATTTGCCCACGAGGATCCGACGACGGCCATGAATGTGACGGCAAAGCTCGCCTCGTTGTTTATCGAAGAAAATGTCAAAGTGCGGGAACAACTGGTGACCGGGGTGTCCGTCTTTCTGGAACAAGAATTATCTGAGGCGAAGAAAGCTCTGGAGACACAAGAAGAGGCCATCAGTAAATATAAGACCAAATACATGGGCCAATTGCCGGAGCAAATGGAAGCGACTCTGCGAGCATTGGATCGACTACAAACGGAACTGAACGCGACGGATGACTTGCAGCACCGCGAAAGCGATCGGTTGAGCAGAGTCGAAAAATCGATCAAGGAGTACGAAGCCAGTGGGGGCACTGCTGCGAATTCCGATAATCCCAAGTCTGTGCACACGGTGATGGATCCGCTGGTGGCTCGCCTGCACGAACTGGAGAGGCGGCTCACCTCGCTCAGGGCGGAGTGGAAAGAGACTTATCCCGACATCGAGGACACGAAGCAGGAGATTGAAGACGTCAAGACCCAGCTGGCTGAAAAATACAACGCACAGACGACCGACCAGGACGGCGAGAGCGTAAGACACTATGATCCCTATTTGAAAGAGTTGTTGAGGCAGCGAAACGATTTGCGCAATGAACTATCAGCGATCAGAGATCGTCGAGTGAGGCTTGTGGAGCAAATTAGGGATATGGAACGGCGTGTGGAGCAGATACCATCGCGCGAGCAGGAGTTGATGATCTTGGTGCGCGACTACGAAAATAGGAAAAAAAATTACCAAGCTTTACTGGACAAACGGTTGAATGCCCATGTGGCGGCGAACCTTGAGAAACGTCAACAAGGGGAGCAGTTCCGCGTGCTGGACCCTGCGAATTTACCGCAGAAACCGGAGAAGCCGAATCGATTGGTGATCCTGATGTTCGGCCTGGTCGGAGGATGTGGACTCGGGATCGGTCTTGCGATCAGCCTGGATCGGTTGAATCCCATCTTCAGACGTCGCGAAGAGGTGGAGGTCATGCCCGGTATGCAAGTGTTGGCGACCATACCTCAGTTCTTCCCCTTGAGCCGTCAGATCAGCGCCATGTCGAAGGCCGGCCATCGGGTGCCTGACAATGAGAACGCCCATCTACCGGCGCTGAATACAGCGGGAAAGGTCATGCCTTGGACCTCATCCGGAAAGCGTAACGAGATCACATCGGCGAATCTCAATTTGGTCGCCAAGTGGCAACCTCGTTCGATTGCCGCTGAACAATATCGGATGGCGGCCACGAAACTCGTCCTCTCCACCGAGGGACGTCATTCCACTCTTGTCGAAATCACCAGCGCGTTGATGGGCGAAGGAAAAACGACCACGGTCGTCAATTTAGGGTACACCATTGCGCGAGACTTTGGGAAAAAGACCTTGCTCATCGATTGCGACTTTCAGCGGCCCGCCCTTCATCATTATGCCAGGGTGCCCAGGCGAGCCGGGTTGATCGAGTTCTTGAATGGTCAGGCCTCACTCGATGACTGTGTGTCGGTGATCGACGAGTGTCCATGCTTTATCCTGGCGGCCGGCGGAGCGGGAGACGAGTGTAACGAGCTTGGGATGATTCAACAGTTGAGGGGGATCTTACCGGAACTTCGCTCACGATATCAGTATCTCATCATCAATACGCCGCCTGTCTTGTCCAGCGCGACCATGGGCATTTTGGCGAGTCTGGCCGATGAGCTTGTGTGGGTGATTCGGGCAGGATATTCGCCCAAACATCTGGTGCAAAAGGCTTTCACGATGCTGGGTGGCCTACGAGGGCAACGGCAAGTGATTCTCAACGGGCTCGATGTGCAGAGTATGCCGAACCATCTGTACGGATATACCATGCTCTACGGTCGAGATCGTTCAGGCGAAGGTGTGAGGTCGTAGCGTAGGAATCCTCCTCGCGTTCACGTCACTAATTACATCCGCAATAGTTCTCCTTCTATTCAACTTCGGTTGCGCCATTCGTGCAAGGCATTAGCTCTCCTCGCAGTTGACACCAATCGTATGGAGAATTCGATGGAACACACAACGCAACGAACCCTGGGGCATCCGGATGTGGGCACGGAGCAGGACGGTAAGTTGGCTATCCAACTTCCGCAACACGCTGTGCAGTCAGAGATGAGCGTGGCACCGATCAACGGGTATCTCTGCATCGCACCTGATGTGAAGGTCGGCAACAATGTGAAATTTTCGAAGTTCGTCAACCTTTATGGGTGTGAAGTAGGCGACGACACCAAGATCGGGGCGTTTGTTGAGATTCAGAAGAATGCCAAAGTGGGCAAGCGGTGCAAAATCTCCAGCCATACCTTCATCTGCGAGGGGGTGACCATCGAAGACGAAGTCTTTATCGGTCACAACGTTACGTTCGTAAATGACACCTTTCCCCGCGCGACCACTGCGGCGGGTGCACTACAGACCGAGGCGGACTGGAGAGTTGAAACGACGCTGGTGAAGCGGGGTGCGTCCATCGGCTCCGGTGCGACGATTCTGGCCAATGTGGTGATCGGGGAGCATGCGCTGATCGGGGCCGGTGCGGTCGTCACGAGGGACGTGCCGGCGTACGCCGTTGTCGCGGGGAATCCTGGCAGAGTGGTGCGATATTTCGAACTAAGGGGGCAACAATGACGAAGCAGAATATCCCGTTTTTAGATCTGGTCACGGCTCATCGGGAGCTGCAAGATGAATTCGTTGAAGTGCTGAAGACGGCTCTGGACAGCGCCGGATTCATCGGTGGGCCGATGGTGCAAGCGTTCGAAGAGGATTTTGCACGGTTCAGCGAGGCTCGATTCTGTGTCGGAGTCGGCAGCGGCACTGACGCCCTTCGGTTCGCCTTGATCGCCGCCGGCGTGAAATCCGGGGACATTGTCCTCACGGTTCCCAATACGTTTATTGCCACGACCGAAGCCATTTCCCAGGCGGGCGCTCAGCCCGATTTTGTCGACATCGATGCCAAAACGTATGCCATGGGTTCTGGAACATTACGGGCCTATCTGGAACACAAGTGCAGCTGGAATACGAAGACGGGACAGGCCATTCACAATATGACCGGTAAGCCGGTGACGGCCGTCGTTCCCGTCCATCTCTATGGGCAGATGGTTGACATGGATCCGATTATGGATGTTTGCTCTCACTATAACCTAAAGGTGATTGAAGACGCGTGTCAGGCACATGGTGCGGAGTACTTTTCACAGAAAGATAATCGCTGGCACAAGGCCGGCTCGATGGGACACGCCGCGGCGTTCAGCTTTTATCCCGGTAAGAATCTCGGTGCGTGCGGCGAAGCGGGAGCGGTGACGACCAACGACGACGAGATCGCGCAGACATGCCGGCTCTTGCGCGACCATGGGCAATCAAAGAAATATTTTCACGATATTGAAGGGTACAACGGCCGCCTTGATGCGATTCAGGCGGGCTTCTTGCGCGTCAAACTACGTCATTTGCCGAAATGGAATGAGCTGCGCCGACAGGCGGCCGAGCGTTACGATAAATTGTTTTCCGGAGCAGAAGCAATCGTGACGTTGCCGCATCAGCCGCACTGGGCTCGGTCGGTTTACCACCTTTATGTCGTGCAGGTCGAGGACCGTGCTCAGCTTCAGCGGAAGCTGAGCGACGCGGGCATCGGGACGGGGATTCATTATCCGGTACCGTTGCATCTGACGAAAGCCTACGAAGAGCTTGGCTTCCGGGTCGGGGACTTTCCGGTCGCTGAGAAGGCAGCGGCGCATATCTTATCGCTTCCGATGTTCCCTGGGCTGACCTCGGAACAGCAGGAGAGAGTGGTGACGGAAGTTTTAAAGTATCTTGCTGTCACCTCCACCAGTGAGCCGAGTGCATAGGGGTTATCGGACCCAATCATCAAATCGAAGTTCACCACACATCAATCTGGTCGTGCGACTGTGCTTTGGGAAATAGGGGTGTCATCGAGCTCGGCTCGATAATCATCCCTTCATGTCAAAGTTTCCATGCTGTCCTGTCGAGAAAGAGGATGATCACGATGAATGCCGATGACGTCGTCAAGGGCGACCTCGATCGAATGTGTGCAGATCTCAAAGAAGAGTTCGAGGTTCTTTCGGGGAAGCGTGTGTTGATCACAGGCGGGGCCGGCTTCCTTGGACACTACTTCGTCCAGGCGGCGTTGTACTGGAATACTCACATAAGCGACGGCAAATATCCGATCCAAGTCGTCGTCTACGACAGCTTTGTGCGTGGTATGCCAGACTGGATCTCACGACTGGAAGGCGATCGCAATCTGACGCTGGTGCGGCATGATATTCGGAACCCACTTCCAGCGGACATTGGCGATGTTCAGTTTGTGATCCATGCGGCTTCGATCGCATCTCCGACATACTACAAGCGAGATCCCATCGGGACGATGGACGCGAATGTGAATGGGCTTCGAATGTTGCTCGAGTATGCAAGAGAGCAGAAGCGGAAGAACAAGCCGGTAGAAGGGTTCCTATTTTTTTCAAGCAGTGAAATTTATGGAGACCCTACCCCCGGCAATATTCCGACTCCGGAGACCTATCGAGGATTCGTGTCCTGCACGGGACCACGTGCCTGCTATGACGAGGCCAAGCGGTATGGCGAAACGCTGTGCGTCAACTTTGCCCATCAGTTCGACATTCCTGTGAAAGTGGCACGGCCATTCAACAACTACGGTCCTGGGTTGAAGATCAGCGATCGTCGAGTCATTCCGGATTTTGCTCGAGACATCATGGCTGATCGGGACATCGTGCTGCTCTCGGACGGGTCGCCAAAGCGGACATTTTGTTATACGTCGGATGCTGTCACCGGCTATTACAAGATTCTTGTCAAAGGACATCAAGGTGAAGCCTACAATATCGGTGTGGAGACGCCGGAAATCTCAATGGCTGAGTTGGCGGAAAAGTTAACGGCGTGTTCCAGAGACCTCTTCGGGTACAAGGGGAAAGTCGTTCGTCGGGCCAGCGAGGATACGAGCTATCTTGTCGATAATCCCAATCGGCGCTGTCCTGTCATCACCAAAGCGCGTACTCATTTGGGATATGCCCCAACCGTGGCCCTCGACGAAGGATTGAGGCAATCACTCATCTGGTATCACGGCAATCGCGATGCTCAGGATGCGTAGCTGAAGAGGCAGGAGAACTAGCATGAAGATCTCGATCATTGGGACGGGCTATGTCGGCATTGTGACCGGCGCATGTTTTGCCGAAAAAGGGCACCATGTGATGTGTGTCGATATCGATCAATCCAAGGTGGATTTGATCAATAAGGGGACGGCTCCCATCTATGAACGCGGCTTAGACCATTTGCTGAAAAAGCATGCCGGGGACCGGTTGCGGGCGACAACTGATCTGGTGGATGCCGTTCAACAGACTGACTTGTCGATGATTGCCGTTGGAACGCCGTTTGATGGAAATGAGATCGACTTGACGTCTATCAAGAATGTGGCGAGGCAACTGGGTCAAGCCTTGAAAGCCAAGGCTAGCTATCACGTTGTGATCGTCAAAAGTACGGTCGTTCCAGGGACGACGGATGGCGTCGTATTGCCGATTCTTGAGGAATCGTCCGGCAAGAAGGCCGGGGTGGATTTTGGAGTGGGGATGAACCCGGAGTTTCTTACGGAGGGCGAAGCGGTCAATGAATTCATGTACCCGGATCGGATTGTGTTGGGCGGCATAGATCAGCCGACGATCGAACGGCAAGCGGAACTGTACCAAGGTTTTCCGGATGTGGACGTGTTGCGCACCAATAACAAAACGGCTGAGATGATCAAATACGCGGCAAATAGTTTATTGGCGACCTGTATTTCATTCTCCAATGAAATTGCCAATCTGTGTGCCGCGATCCAGGATGTCGATGTAGTGGATGTCATGCACGGCGTGCACATCAGTCGCTATCTGAGTGTTCAGTTGCCAGGCAGAAAACGTGTTCAGCCGCCGGTTGTATCATTTCTGGCAGCGGGTTGCGGATTTGGCGGGAGTTGCTTTCCCAAGGATGTCAAAGCCCTTGCGGCCCATGGGGAAAAACATCATGTGCCGATGAATCTACTGAATGCAGTGCTGGCGATCAATGAGCGGCAGCCGCAACAAATCATCAAAATCCTCAAGAGGCAGTTCCAGTCCTTGCTGGGAGTCCGAGTCACCGTTCTTGGTTTGGCATTCCGGCCGGACACGAACGATATGCGCGAATCCCCCGCGATCCCCATTATTCGAGCCTTATTGCGAGAAGGAGCCAAAGTGAAGGGTTATGATCCTGTCGCTGCGGCCGAGGCTCGGATGTTGTTTTCTCCGCAAGAACTGGAATTGAGCCAGACACTCGCTGAAGGGGTGACGCAGGCTGACGCCATTGTGCTGGTGACCCGGTGGGACGAATTTCTCAAAGTTCCTGAACTTCTAAAGGATCTAACCTCACAACCACTGTTCGTGGATGGACGCCGCCTGCTCGATAAAGCATCGATCGCCAGATATGAGGGCATCGGGTTGAAGCGGACATGATCTTCACCGAAACGAAGCTCAAAGGCGCCTACCTCATCGATCTGGAAAGAATCTCCGATGAGCGCGGGTTCTTTTCGCGCCGCTGGTGCGCCCGAGAATTTGCTTCACATGGGTTGAATCCGGCCGTTGTGCAAGTGAATGTCGGCCATAGCGCCAAGAAAGGCACTGTCCGAGGTATGCATTTCCAGGTCGCTCCGAACGCGGAAGTAAAGCTCGTGTATTGCTCGAGAGGGGCTCTGTACGACGTCATCATTGATTTACGTCCGGGGTCTCCGACCAGAGGACAATGGTTCGGAGCGGAACTGACGGCGGAGAACGGCCGTATGCTCTACGTACCCGAAGGCTTTGCCCACGGTTATCAAACGTTGGAGGACGAGACGGACCTTGTCTACCAAACTTCCCAAGTCTACGTAAAAGAATCAGCCACGGGCGTCCGATTTAACGACCCTACCTTTGGAATCAGATGGCCTCTACCGGTGAGCATGATTTCGAGCGGGGATCAGCGTTGGCCGGACTACTGAAGAAAGGTCAGTAAAAGACATGGGCTCATCGACAGGGAATAAACGAGTGTTGGTGACGGGAGCAACCGGATTCATCGGTTCCCACACCCTGCGTCCTTTGCTTCAACGGGGGTATGAAGTACACGCCGTATCTTCGAAATCCGGCCCTGCCGCCGATGCACCGGTCATGTGGCATGAGGCCGACCTCTTTGACAGCGCGTCCAGCGCGCGTCTGTTGGAGGAAATTAGACCGACACAGATGCTCCATCTCGCTTGGTATGTCGTCCCTGGCAAGCTGATGTCATCTGAACTCAACTTTGAATGGGTCCGTTCGAGCATCGAGTTGTTGAAACTTTTTCAACGCCAGGGGGGGCGACGAATCGTGATGCCCGGGTCCAGTTATGAGTATGACTGGAATTATGGGTATTGCCATGAGACCAGAACGCCGACCGTCCCCAATACGACCTATGGAGCTTGCAAGCATGCGCTGGATGTGATGGCGCAGGCATTTTGTCGATTTCATCAACTCAGTTATGCGTGGCCCCGCGTGTTCTTTCTGTACGGACCGAACGAACATCCCGATCGCCTGGTTTCGTCAGTGATTCGATCGCTATTGCAAGGCCAAGAAGCTCGCTGTTCTCACGGGAAGCAAATTCGCGATTATCTTCATGTGCAGGATGTGGCAGATGCCATCGTGTCCGTCCTCGACAGCAGCATCGAAGGACCGATCAATATCGGATCCGGGACGGCGGTGACCTTGCGGGACATCGTCGTCACAATCGGTCGCACGCTGGGGCGTGAAGATCTCATTAAGTTGGGAGCCATCCCAAGCCGCGCGAACGATGCGGCGCTGGTGGTCGCGGATATCGAACGGTTGACCACCGAGGTGAAGTGGCAGCCGAGCTATTCGCTGGAAGCCGGCCTCACCCATACCATCGAGTGGTGGCGCCATAAGCTGGGGCAGGACAACTGAGGGCGAATCGTGGAGAAAATCGCAATTCTGGGTTCCGGGATGGCCGGGTTCGGTGCGGCGCATCGGCTCCATACCGAAGGTCATCGCGCGACGCTCTATGAAAAGCGTCCGTATCATGGGGGGCACACGGCGTCCTACGCATTCGAGAGCGGTTTCACCATCGATGAAGGCCCCCATGTGTCGTTCACCAAGGTCGAACGGATTCAAAAGCTGCTGGCGGACAGCGTAGAACAGCAATTCGAACGCCTCCGCACGAAAGTCAACAACCACTGGAAAGGCCACTGGATCAAGCACCCGGCCCAGTGCAATCTCTACGGGCTTCCGCAAGACTTGATCGTCAACATTTTGAAGGATTTCATTCATGCCCAGCACCATGAATACGGCGACATCAAGAATTATCAGGATTGGCTCTATGCCAGTTTTGGAAAGACGTTCGCCGAGACATTCCCCATGGAATACACGATCAAGTACCACACGACGACGGCCGACAACATGAGCATCGACTGGGTCGGTCCGCGGCTGTATCGTGCCAACATCGAAGAAGTGTTACGCGGTGCGTTCTCACCGTCGACACCTGACGTCCATTACATCGACCAGTTCCGCTATCCATCGTACGGTGGCTTTGTCTCCTATCTCCGGATGTTCATGAAGCAGGCCGATCTTCAAACGGATCACGAATTAACGGAGGTTCATCCAGCGCGGAAAGAGCTGCGGTTCAAGAACGGAAAAGTGACCCCTTATGACCAGCTCATTTCATCCGTGCCGTTGCCCGATTTGATCAAGATGATCGCTGGCGTGCCGGCCGACGTGCTTGAAGCGTCTCGGAAGCTGTCCTGCAGCACGGTGGTCATCGTGAGCCTAGGGGTCGACCGCGCGGATCTCATCGATGCCCACTGGACGTACTTTTACGATCGCGACTATTTCTTTACACGCCTGAGTACGCCGCATTTGCAGTCTCCGCACAATGTACCTCCCGGATGCGGAAGCCTTCAGGCTGAATGTTACTATTCCGAGAAATATCGGCCGCTCGACCGGAGGCCCGACGACTGCATTGAACCGGTGATCACGGATTTGAGGCGATGCGGAATCTTGCGCGAAGACGATAACATTCTCTTCAAGCATGCCATGCTCGTGCCGTATGCGAACGTCATTTTCGACCTGGATCGCGCCTCGGCGCTCAAGACGGTTCATGGCTATCTTGACGACATCGGAATCGCATATTGCGGGCGTTATGGAGATTGGGCCTATATCTGGACGGATGAATCGTTCATGAGCGGCGAGAATGCCGCGCAAAAAGTGCTGGATCGCTTGGGAAGAGCACCGCGAACGTCTAACACGCCGTCATCCAATAAGTGAGGCATACATGAAAGTCGTGCTGTTTTGCGGAGGGTTGGGCATGCGGCTGCGGGAATACTCGGAATCCATTCCCAAGCCGATGGTTCCCATCGGGTATCGACCCATCATGTGGCACGTGATGAAGTACTACGCCCACTTCGGGCACAAGGACTTCATTCTTTGCTTGGGGCACGGTGCGGACGTCGTGAAGCGCTACTTCTTGCAGTACGACGAATGTCAGTCGAACGACTTCGTTCTTTCGCAAGGCGGCCGGCACATCGATTTGGTCAGTTCGGACATACAGGATTGGAACATCACATTTGCGGACACCGGAGTCATCTCGAACATCGGCCAGCGCTTGAAGGCCGTGGAAAAGTATTTGGAGGGCGAGGAAGTGTTTCTGGCAAACTACAGCGATGGACTGACCGATTTACCTCTCGCGTCCTATATCGAGCATTTTCTCGCCCATGACAAGATCGCCAGTTGCATCTGCATCACTCCTCCTCTCAGCTATCACGTCATTTCATTGAGAAACGATGATCACGTGGAAAAAATCGAGTGCATGAACCGCGGTTCCATGAAAGTAAACGGCGGCTACTTCATCTTCAAGAAGGATATTTTTCGCTACATCCGGCCAGGGGAAGAGCTTGTCGTTGAGCCTTTCCAACGGCTCATCAAGGAAAACCAACTGATCGGTTATCGGTACGACGGGTATTGGGAGTGCATGGATACGTTCAAGGACAAACAGCGGCTTGATGAGATGTACGCGCGGGGCGAGGCACCTTGGGAATTGTGGAAAAAGCCTCCTCACAGTTCCGGAGAGCGAGAGTTCGAAGGTCAGCGTGCATCTAGGTGACCTGCGAGAGCTCAACAATGTCGTCTCCCGGCTTGATCGAGATCCGCCATGAAAAACTCACGGTACTCTGTCTCGGTGCTCATTCCGATGATATCGAAATCGGGTGCGGCGGGACGCTGCTCAGACTGCTTCGAGACCATCCGGAGAGTACAGTGGTGTGGGTGGTGTTCAGCGCGCGTGGACGCCGAAGGCAGGAGGCACTGAAGAGCGCGAAAGCCATCCTTGAACATGCGGGGACCACACGCATCATCACGAAAGCATTCAAGGAGAGTTTCTTTCCCTACCATGGAGAAGCCATCAAGGACTGTTTTGAAGATTTGAAGTCGACTGTGTCTCCGGACCTGATTTTTACGCACTATCGAGATGACCTCCATCAAGACCATCGAATCATCTGTGAGCTGACCTGGAATACCTTCCGGAGGCACCAGATCCTCGAATACGAGGTCCCCAAGTACGACGGGGACCTGGGGCGGCCGAATTTCTACGTTCCATTGACCGCCGAATATGCTCGCGAAAAGGTCGATGTGCTCATGCGGGTGTTCGCCACACAACAGGTTCGGCCCTGGTTTTCGGAGGACACGTTTTTCTCGCTCATGCGTCTTCGTGGGGTCGAAGCCAACTCGTCCGAGAAGCATGCCGAAGCCTTCTACGCCAGAAAAGTGATTCTGGGCGGGTTATGACAACGCACCACCCTGGTCCTCGTCATTCAGAAACTCGCCGAGCCTTCTCCAAAAATTGAATCTATTGTTTTAGGACAGCCAAGCTTGTAGACAGTGCTTTGGCGATCTTCCAGCTTGTGGCACGAGGTGTCCTTAGGCCGGTCGGTGGAGAAACAGGATGAAGTTCATCAATGGAAAGCCACATGCCGAAGAGTCCGGAGAGAAACGCGAGAAAGCACGTGTGTTGATGCCGACCTGGCGACGGTTTTCGGCTCCGGCTTTTCGGGGAGGCTTGTTTGAAGCACAAGATGTATTCGCGGAAATGGATGAAGTAGACCTGTTGTGCATCGAAGCAAGGCCCGGTTGGCAGAGTCGTGAGAAGTGGCTTCGGCAGTTTCTGTGGCGGGATGTTTCGAGGCAACTGATTTATGTAAACCCGGGGCTGCAGCCTGTCACGCTCCGACAAGATTATGAGTTGCTCGTCGTGCTCTGCCAGCAATGGTATGAGCTTCTGTATCTCAACGCGGTCCAGGGGTGGAGAAATCGATGCAGAACGGCGATCTGCTGGCTTGATGAAGTCTATACGGCGGATCTGCCTGGCTCTCGGTATTGGCTGAAGGCGTTGAACCAATTCGATCACATTCTGGTTCCCTACCAGAGGACGGCGGAAGCGCTCCAGCGGCTCTTGGACCGACCCTGTCATTGTGTACCTCGCGCCGTCGATACGCTCCGATTCAGCCCCTTTCCCTCGTTTCCCAACAGGGTGATCGATGTGCTAAGTATCGGAAAAAGGTTACCCGAGATTCATGAGGCATTATTGGATTTGGCGAAAGAGGACGGACTGTTTTATCTGCATGATACATTCACCGAGGGGGGCAACCTCCTGATGCAGGATGTCGTGCAACATCGGACGATGTTCGCAAACATGGTCAAGCGAAGCAGGTTTTTTATGGTTGCTCCAGGCAAAGTCCTCGATTTTCACGAAACACAAGGTCAGATGGAGGTGGGGATGCGCTATTACGAGGGGGCGGCCGCCGGTGCCGTATTGCTGGGGCAAGCTCCCGAGGGCGACACATTTCATACCTTGTTTGATTGGCCTCAAGCGGTGGTTTCAGTGCGGACCGATGGCTCGGACATTGCGGAGACCATCCGTGCGCTTCACGCGCAACCGAGGTTGCTGCAAGAGATCAGTGCGCGGAACGTCTGTCATACGACAGGTCGGCATGACTGGCTCCATCGGTGGCAGTCGATGCTCGAACTTGCCGGTCTGTCTCAGTCGCCGCGCCTCAACGCCCGGCAGGTTCGGCTCCAAGCCGTCATGGATCATTATAGGCCTCAGTATGGATCGGATCTCACGCCGGAAATACCGAGCTTGGCGTATCGCTCAGGAAGACTCGAGACTTGAGGGACAGCGAGTCTCATGCCAAGAATTCGTGTGTGAGTCGATCGAGGTGCAGGGGGACCGATGAGGTTGAGAGCCGGAGATTGGGTCGAGGTCAGAAGTAAAGAAGAGATATTGCGAACTCTCGACAAACAGGGACAGCTAGAGCATGTGCCCTTTATGCCGCAAATGTTCAAGTATTGCGGTCAGCGGTTCAAGGTGTACAAGAGTGCTCACAAGACCTGCGACACCGTCAATCCCATCAGAAGTCTTCGCGTGACTGACGCCGTTCACCTTGATGTGCGTTGTGATGGAGAGGCGTACGGAGGTTGTCAAGCCGGTTGTCTGATCTTTTGGAAAACCAAGTGGTTGAAGCCTGTGGAGGAGAACAGCCCCTCTGTTTTCCGAAACCCGGATACAGTCGGACGGCGCCATGTTCATCATCACAATGAATACTGTACCGAGGAGGATGTGTGGAAAGGAACCAGGAAGGAAGCGACGGATGGCAGTGCCGAAATCAAGTACCAGTGCCAAGCCACGCAGGTGCCGCATTACGGTGAGGTTTTACCGTGGTGGGATGTGAGGCAGTATGTTGAGGACTATAGGTCCAGAAACGTCGGTCTCACGCAAATGTTGCGAGGGGGGGTCTTTGCGGCCTATGCGAGCCTCGTGCAGGCCGGAATCGGCCTCGGTCCATTTCTCAGCTGGGTCTATGACTTGGTGCAGAGGTTGTCGGGTGGCATCCCATGGCCTCGAAGATCTGGAAAGATCCCGGCCGGTCAACCAACTCCAACCCAAGTCCTCGATTTACAACCGGGCGAATTGGTTCGCGTGAAGTCCTACAAGGAGATCTTGGCTACGTTGGACACGGACGCGAGAAATCGAGGTTTGATGTGGGACAGGGATATGGTGCCGTTTTGTGACGGAATCTACCGAGTCAAAACGAGACTCTCCAGGTTTGTGGATGAAAAATCAGGAATGCTGATCAGTATGAAAACTCCCGCCGTCATCCTTGAAGACGTGTGGTGTCAAGCGCGATACAGTGACTGCAGAATGTATTGTCCACGAAGCATTTATTCGTGGTGGCGGGAGATTTGGCTGGAGCGGATACCGGATCACTCAGGCGGTGCTCGGCCGAATGAGGGAGTGGGATGTAAGTCCGGTAGAGAGATGGAAAAGATCGGCGGTTAGGGTGTTCAGAGTTGACGACAGGATTTTAGTCGTCGGGTTTTCGTTCAGCGTTAGTCAGTTCGCTCACGACCATAGTTAAGCGGAGAAGGAATCTCCCCTCGCGAGGTTGGGTTTGTCGGTTCAATTGCAGGAAGAGAAGCTGGAGAAGGGTGAGTTCTCAAAGAAATCCCTACATAGTGGGGCAATTTCCATCGTGGCACAGGCGACGAACACGGCCGTGCAGATTGGAACGACTATATGTCTGGCTCGTCTTCTGATACCCGAAGATTTTGGACTGGTTGCGATGGTATCCGCTCTGACCGGATTCGCCAATGTGTTGATGGATCTCGGAACGAGGGATGCTGCGGTGCAGAGGCCTCAGATTACTCAGGAGGAACTGAGCACTTTGTTCTGGTTGACGACGGGACTGGGTGCCTTGTTTACCGGTGTGGTGCTCGGTGCAGCTCCTCTGATCGGCGAGTTCTATCAAGAAGAGCGATTGGTGAGCATTGCGCAGTTTTGGGGCCTGACCTTCGTCATTACCGCGCTCTCCTGCCAGCATGCGGCGTTACTTCGCAGAAAGTTGATGTTTCAGAAGGTGGCATTGATAGAGGTCGCTGCCAATGTTCTTGGAGCAACGGCAGCGATCGGGATGGCGCTCTCCGACGGTGGCTATTGGGCACTTGTCTTTCGGCCGCTCGTAACCGCCTGCGTGATGCTCATCCTCATCTGGGCCAACTGTCGCTGGATTCCCGGATTGCCGGTGTTCTCGAAGGGAGTAAAAGAAACGGTGAAGTTCGGCCTAAACATTACCGGTTTCACGACCACGGATTATCTTGCAAAAGCCGCCGACCGCGTCGGTCTTGGTTATACGGTTGGAGCAAGAGAACTAGGGCTTTATCATAACGCCTCGACCGTGTATGAAAACGCGCTGACAGTCGTTACGTTGCCGCTACACTCCGTTGCCGTGGCCACTCTGAGCAAGTTGAGGGACAATTTGGAAGAGTTAAGACGCGCATGGGCG
>JBBILH010000067.1:9637-18481 GCA_037445005.1 Nitrospira sp. | reverse complement strand
TGAGGAGTTTGCGGTTAGAGGTCAGAGACGCGAGGTAATGGCCATCAACCTCCTGCCTCCGCGAACTCCGGGGAAACTCGACCTCAAGACTGCTGAGATCGCTGCGGTCTTGGCGGCCAGATTTTTTGGACACCCTGTCAGACCGCCGACCCTTGCAAAGCCTGCATCGCCCCCGTAAGCTGCACCGCAAAAAGTTCTAAGTTCTGAGTTCTTAGTGAAAGGAATTTGAGCCACGGATCGTCGCCGCTTGACGAATGGCGAGTGACGCCTTACTTCTGTAACCATGGCTGCATCGCGCGACTACTATCAGGTCCTCGGGCTCTCGCGGACCGCTTCGGCCGACGACATCAAGAAGGCGTTCCGCCGGCTCGCCCGTCAGTACCATCCGGATCTTCATACCGGCTCGAAGAAAACCGAGATGGAGAAAAAGTTCAAGGAATTGAATGAGGCTCACGAGGTCCTCTCCGAGCCGGAGAAGCGCAAGAAATACGATCAGTACGGGGCGGATTGGGAACAGGCCGAGGCGTTCGAAAAGGCGAGGCAACAGGCGCAGGCTCGCGGCTTCGGCGGTCGGCAGGGATTCGGCGAGCAGCAAGCCGGCGGAGGGTTCGGAAGCGAGGCGTTCTCCGACATCTTCGAAAATCTCTTCGGAGGCCGCACGCGACCGGGCGGCGACCGAGCCTTTTCCACCCCTGGAGAGGATCTTGAAACCGAAGTCGAGTTGACGTTGCGGGAGGTACTCACGGGGGTCACAAAACGAGTGGCGTTGCGCGAACCGCTCCCCTGTACGGTCTGCCAAGGCAGCGGCGCCGTGCGGGGACGCCCTTGTTCCAATTGCCAGGGATCGGGAAGCGTGTTGGACACGAAAACCATCGAGGTCAAGATTCCCGCCGGGGTACAGGACGGCACGCGTGTCCGCGTCGGCGGGAAGGGGCAGCCGGGCCGCCACGGAGGTAAGCGCGGAGATCTCTATCTGCACGTCATCATCCCTCCTGATCCCGTGTTCCGGAGGCAGGGCAGCGACGTTCATGTGACGCTTCCCGTCTATCCGTGGGAAGCCGCATCGGGCGCGGAGGTCATGGCTCCTACCTTGGGCGAACCGGTCAAAGTCAAAGTGCCGGCCGGCAGCAAGGCGGAGGGGAAGTTGCGGTTGAAGGGGAAAGGCCTTCCCTCTGCGACCGGGGGACACGGCGATCTTTTTCTGACGCTCCAGATCGTCATGCCGACCACCCTCTCCCCTGAGGAACAAGAGCTCTTCGACAGGCTCGGGCGGCTCAAGCACCCGGACCCGCGGAGCGACCTTCTCAACCAAGCCCGTCTTCGCTGACCCTCATGAGCCCGACCGAATACGCCGTGTTGGCCTTCAGTTCGCTCTTCGTGATCGTGGATCCCATCGCCACCGTCCCGGCGTTTCTCGCGATGACCGCTCGGGACACGCTGGCGCAGCGCCTCCGCATGGCGCGAGTCGCCTGCCTGACGGCCGTCGGCATCCTGGCCGGCTTTTCCTTAGTCGGTCAATGGTTGTTTTCGCTCCTGGGGATTACTCTCCCTGCCGTGCAGGTCGCCGGCGCGCTCGTGCTCCTCCTTGTCTCGCTGGACATGTTGCGGGCGCAGCGCTCCCCGGTCCAAGAAACGGCGGCGGAAACCGCCGAAGGCGCCACGAAGGAAGACATCGCCATCACCCCTCTTGCCGTCCCGATGTTGGCCGGGCCGGCGGCCATCTCCACCGTCATCTTGTTGGAGGCGCAAGCGTCCTCATGGTTGCTCCGCGGAGTACTGCTGGCTTGCGTTACGCTGGTCGGTCTGGCAAGCTACATCACACTGGCGCTCGGAGCGTCCGGGGCCAGATGGATCAGTCCCCTGGCCGAGAAGATCATCACTCGATTGATGGGATTGCTCCTCGCCGCCTTGGCCATTCAGTTCCTGTTCAACGGGCTGAAAGGCGAAGGCGGTTTGTTTGTGCGATAATGTCACGATGGCTGAACCGCTATATCCCCTCTAATCACCTAAAGGAGGTCGGCATGAAGAAACGTATCCTCGCACTTCTGACGGTTGCAGTCGCACTCGCGCTGGGGGCCGGCGGCGCAGGAGCCAATGAATCGGGCTACGGCCAAAGCGGGAAAGATGGCTATGGGGGCGGCCACGGCGCCATGGGGGGCCACGGCATGGGCATGATGCACAGCAGCACCGGCCACCTGATCCGCCACCTCTTGAAGCATGAAAAAGACATCGGCCTCACCGCGGACCAGATCGCCAAGCTGAAAGACATTCAGCTCGGCCTCGACAAGGCCAGAATCAAGGCCGAAGCGGACATCCAAATCGCGGAACGCGAATTAAAGGCGCTCACCGACGACGAAAAGTCGGACCTCGGGGCGGTCGAAGCGAAATTGAAGCAGAGCGAAGACCTGCAGGTGGCGCTGCGCATGACGTCGATCAAGACCCGGCGGGAGGTGCTCGGGCTGCTGACGGCGGAGCAGCGGGCGAAGGAACAGGCCGAACACGAAAAAATGATGCAGAAACATAAAGAAGGCGGCAAAGGCCACGGCAATCCGCACGGCGGAGCCATGGCGAACCCCCACGGTTCTACGGGGAACAATCCACACAAGGGGATGGAGGCCTCCCCTGCAAAGTAACGGCCCGTGTTCGTCGGCTCAAAACGAACATGCGCGGGCCGGACAATGGAGGGCATCATGATCAGACATCGACTCCTCATCACGGTCACCTTCATCGCGGCGAACCTCTGGGTCGGCCTTGCCTGGAGCGACGACAAGGACGCCAAGATCGGCGACCTGCTTAAAGACGCGAAGGTCACGATCGATCAGGCAATCAAGGCGGCGCTCGACAAGGCGCCGGGAACGGCGGTCGAGGCCGAGCTTGAAAGAAAACACGACAAGACGGTTTGGGAAGTGGAAGTCGTCGGCGCAGACGGCAAGACGTCGGAGGTCCATATCGACGCCGCTACCGGCGCCGTGATCGACGTGGAAGCGAAGCAAGCGGAAAAGGCGAAGAAGAAAGAAGGAAAGAAAGGGAAGTAACCGCATCATGCCGAAGGATTTGAAGCTCAAGAGTCACGATCTGCTGGTCGGCCCGGGGCGCGCGCCGGCGCGCGCGATGTTGAAGGCCGTAGGGTTCACCGACGAAGACCTGTCGCGTCCGATCATCGGTGTCGCAAACACCTGGATCGAGGTCATGCCCTGCAATTTTCACCTCCGCCGATTGTCGGAGCGGGTGAAGGCCGGCATCCGCGCGGCCGGCGGCACACCCATCGAATTCAACACGATCGCCGTGTCCGACGGGATCTCTATGGGCACGGAGGGCATGAAGGCCTCATTGATCAGCCGGGAGGTGATCGCCGACTCGATCGAGCTCGTCGCCCGCGGCCATCTCTTCGACGGGGTCGTGGCGCTCTCCGGCTGCGACAAGACGATCCCCGGCACGGTGATGGCGCTGGCGCGGCTGAACGTCCCGTCGCTGATGCTCTACGGCGGATCGATCATGCCGGGCACGTTCCAAGGCCACGATGTGACGATCCAGGACGTCTTCGAAGCCGTCGGCAAACACGCGTCCGGCAGGATGACCAATGCCGAGTTGAAGGATCTCGAAGACCACGCCTGCCCCGGCCCCGGCGCCTGCGGCGGGCAGTTCACGGCCAACACGATGGCGATCGCTTTTGAGTTCCTCGGAATTTCCCCGATGGGACGAAACGGGGTGCCCGCCATGGACACGCACAAGGACGACGTGGCCTTCGAGTGCGGCAAAACGGTCATGGACCTGCTCAAGAACGACCTGCGTCCGCGACAGATCATCACGCGCAAGTCGTTGGAGAATGCGATCGCCGCCGTGGCGACGACCGGCGGATCCACCAACGCGGTGCTGCACCTGCTGGCCGTCGCGCGCGAGGCCGGCATCAAGCTCGGCATCGACGACTTCGACAAGATCAATCGCAAGGTGCCGCTGCTGGCGGATTTGAAACCGGGCGGACGCTTCGCCGCGGCCGATCTCTACGCGGCCGGCGGCACCACGCTCGTGGCCAAGCGTTTGCTCGACGCGGGGCTGCTGCACGGCAATCAACCGACCGTGACGGGGCGCACGATCGGAGAGGAAGCGCGGACCGCAACGGAGACCCCGGGGCAACAGGTGCTGCGTCCCTTGTCGAATCCGATCAAGAAGACCGGCGGCCTCGTGATCTTAAGAGGCAATTTGGCGCCCGAAGGCTGCGTGGTGAAGGTGGCCGGTCATTCCATGACGCACTTCCGCGGACCGGCCAAGGTGTACGACCGTGAAGAAGACGCGTTTGTAGCGGTCAAGGCGGGACAGATCAAGGCCGGCGACGTCGTCGTCATTCGCTATGAAGGGCCGTCCGGCGGCCCCGGTATGAGAGAAATGCTGGGCGTGACCGCCGCCATCGTGGGAGCCGGTCTCGGCGATTCCGTCGCGCTGCTGACAGACGGACGATTTTCCGGCGCAACGCACGGCTTGATGGCGGGTCACGTGGCTCCGGAGGCGGTCAGGGGGGGGCCGATTGCCGCCGTGAAGAACGGAGACACGATCGTCTTCGACATCGCCAAGAGACGGCTGACCCTTGAACTGTCGGCGAAGGAGATCAAGACGCGCTTGAAGAGAGTCAAGCAGCCGGTCCCGCGATACACGTCGGGCGTGATGGCCAAATACGCCAGGCACGTTTCGTCGGCGTCGGAGGGCGCGGTGACGAGCTGACCAGGGCTCAGGCCTTGGGTTTCTCCAGGTAGACCGTCACGACATTCGTGACGGCATCCTCGAAGCTGAATCGGTGAAGGTAGGTCAGCGAGGGCAGCGCCCGCACGATGTCCTCGCTGACGTGCGATTCTTCCCGTCGCAAAACGAATCCCGCCTCTTTGAACAGGACCAGCCATTCGGACTTTCTGAGCCGATTCGTGTACGAACTTCGATTCCATTTCATCAAGTTCCAGAGCCACGCCGGGTAGCGCAGGCAGTCGAACAACTGCGCAGGATGCACGCCCGATTTGCCATAGATGGAATGATCCCCAAGGTCGATGAGGGAGACCAGCGCGCCGCCGGGACGCAGGACTCTAAAACACTCTCGGACGGTCAGGGCCGGATATCTGAGATGCTCAAACGCCGTGTGGGACCATATGAGGTCGAATCCCGCGGCGTCGTGGGGCAAGCGTTTCCCGTCATAAATCCGGTAGGCGATCCCCCTTTCAGCCGCCCGCTTCGGAGAACAGTAGGCGGCCACATCGACCGCGGAGCAACTCCTTGCCCCCGCCGCCAACGCCTCTTCCAACACTTCCAGTGTTTGGCCTGGGCCGATCTCGAGAATGTCTTTCCCGGCCACCGAAACGAATTCGGCGTATAGATCGAACACTCGGCGGGCCTTTACGCGGTCGGCGTTCAAGCCGGTTGAGTGCCGGCGCTGAGCCAGCTTCGCAATGGGCGGCACCCCCATGAAAAGGTTCTGCAAAATTTCGAGCGGGAGTACCATACGATACGCTCGGCCTGATCAGTAATAGACGATCGTCCGTTCCCGGCTGACCAACGATTCCGTCAAGGCGACGGACCCGTTTTTGTCGGACCAGCGCTGAATGGTCTCTTTTGTCCAATTGCCGGTCTGATCGAACTCGTAGCTGACCACGGATTTCCGCAGGTGCGATTGCTTGAAGAATTCGCTGATCTGCTCCAATCGGTTCCCGGTCTGATCGTACCGGTAGCGATCGATCCGCATGATGTCGCCGTCGTTTCCGTAGAAGCGACTTTCTTTCAACCGCCCCAGCGGACCGTGGTGGTGCGTTGCTTCGACCACCAACCGGCCTTGGAAATAACGGGCGTGGTAGACCACATTTCCGCGCACATCATAGAGGGTTTTCTCCCCGACGCCCTGACCGGTGAGCATGATTTCTTCTGCCAACGTTCCCTTGGCGTCATAGAACGAAAAATCGGCATGGGCGAAGACCCCGTTCTCCGTTGCCGCAATCTGGATCGATCGCCGCCCGCGTTCGTCGGTTCCCTGGCGGAAAACCTTTCGGTAGACCAGCGCCCCGCCTGCATCATAGGTTTGCTCTTCGGTCAGCGATCCATCCGCGCCGTACAGATAAAGATACCGGGCCGAACCCGAGCCTTCAGAAGGGGTCAGCAGCAGCTCGGTCAAATTGCTGGCCCGGTCGAAGTGATGAGTGGTCTTGAGCTGCGGATGCTTCGTGACGACGGTACGAACCGGGCCGACGAGTTCGAGCCGATCGAGATCTCCCTTTCCCCAAGCGCCGGCGGGAGAGGCGAGCGCCAGAAAAACCGCAAGGCCTGCGACTTGTAGGATTCCACGGATTCTCCGGCCTGTTACCATGACCCTCTGTAGCGGGCGGTCATGGCTACCTGCCCTTCATCCTGCCGCGCATCTCGGTGATCATGCCCTCAAGATCGGCTTCGGCCTTAGCGCGGTCGTTCACCAATTGATCGAGATCATACGGCCTGGCCTGGGAGGGAAAATCCTGCGCCGGCTGTGGCGACGGCTTGGCGGGTATCAGCGGCTTCTGGCGCGGAGGCGGCGGAGGAGCTTTGGCCTCCGCCTGGGCGGGGGGGGCCGATGCCCGCTCCGCCACGGCCGGAATCTGCGCCGAAGCCGGAGGGGCCGGATCGGCCGCGGCAGTGAGGCCCTGTTCCCGCATCCATTGCAACGCGACATTTGATTTCAACGAAAAACTGATGCTGGTAATGGGAAGGCCGTCCGCAGCCACGCGCGCGATGGCCGTGTTGACGGCGATCATATGCCCTTCATTGTCGAGAAGCGGCCCTCCGGAGTTCCCGCGATTCAGCCCGGTTTCGGTCTGAAACACATGCTTGCCTTTCACGTCGTTGAAGTTGTCCACCTCGGCACTGATGACGCCGGTGGTCAACGTCCATAGCCCTCCTTGCTCCGGATGACCGATGGCCACGACGCGATCGCCGATTCTCGCGCGGTCGGAAGCCGTTAATCCTACGACCGGAAGGGCTCCCGAAGCGCCGTCCAGTTTCAACAAGGCCAGATCCAGCGGCTGGGAAAAAGCGACGACCCTGGCGCGAACCTGCCGGGAAAGATCGCTCCTGGAGTCTCCGGTGACCCGGGCGGGCTTCAAGAAGACCGCCACGCGGGGAAAGGGTTTCGATGTGTGTTCGTCGACCACCACATGCGCATTCGTAAGCACATACCCGTCGGCGCGAATAATGGACCCGGTTCCTCCGCTTCCCTTCTTTCCCCCCTCCGGGTATCCCATCACCATGACGACCGCCGGAGAGGCGAGTTCGTAGATCTCGCGCGGAGTGAGTTCCTTTGCGGATGCTGAACCCGCCGAGGCACCGGAGCAGAGGACCACTATTCCCCAGATCAGCAGCCTCATCTGCGCCTCCTTGTCTCAGTCATTGCGAAGCCCCTTGAGGTCGATTATACGATGGAACGAAGGAGAGGACCAGTCGTTGACCGTCCCCCGGTAACCGGCGCGGAATTTGTCATGCGGCCGGCGGAACCGGAGGGCCTTCCCTCGCCCGCATTATTCGTGAGCGCTTCTGTTCCCTTCGCAGCACAAGCGAGTGAAGCGTCGTTCATGAAACGCGCGCAAAGCGCGCCGATATCAAGTTGCAAGTTTCACGTGTCATGTTCAGCGCCGGAAGAGTCTCGCTCAACAACTTGAAATCTGAAACGTCTGAATGCGAACACGAAATACGCTCGTGCTTCACGAGATACGGGACTTGCGAGCAGGCTGTTCATGCGATGTCATTCCCCGACCGGGCTCGGCCTGCGATCGCTCGACGGGCGAGCCCGACCGAGTCGGACCCCGGGCAGGTCGAGAGGCGACGAACCCTTCAGGAAGAGTACGGATTCTTGGGCAACTCCACGACTCGATAACCCTGGCCTACCAGCCGATGTGCGACGGCCGGCTCTACGACGCTCTTAAAGACGACCGTGGTGAACAGATCGTATTGGCGGAGATGAAGACGGCATAGGAAGTCTTTTTGCCGGATCCGCCGTCGGACCCTTCTAAACATCGGACCGTCCGAAACCACCTGTTCACGTTCTACGCCGGCAACATAATGATCGTTGAACCCCTTGAACGCCACATGGCGTAACCCCGACGCAAGAGCCGCCTTTTCCACTTCGCGGTTCGATAAGCCGTAGACATAGTTCCCCGCTTCTTCGAACAGCGGCGCCGCCGGGTTCTTGCCGAGCGCCCGTTTCGACCACGCGACACAGGCCTCCGTGACGCGTTCGATCCACGTTGAACTCACAAGGGGGTCATTAGGCTCGATAAGTATGACGCCCTGCTTGGCCACGCGCAGCAACTCGTAGAAGGCCGCCATCGGGCGGGGACAATGGTGCAGGGACTCCTTGCAGAACACGAAATCGAAGCTTTCGTCGGAGAACGACAACGACTCGGCATTCTCCCTCCGGAACGCCGAGATCCGTCCTGCGATCATAGCCTCCTTCAGCAATGTGTCCCCGATATCGGTCGCCAGCGCCTGCATGCCCTGTTTTGCAAGGAACGATGCATCACTTCCATACCGGCCGTCGCCGACGGTCAGCCAACGGGAGCCGGGACAACTGTCCAGGATCGGCCGCAGAGTCTCATACATCCGCGCATGACGCCAGGCGTCGACCGTCGTGTCGTCGGTCCACGTTCTTGCCAAGTCTTCCTCAGACCCCCCTCGGGCAAACCGGTGGTACACATCGGCTTGGCGTTCATACTGCTTTGCGTGAGACGATCGCATGATGCTTCAGACTCATCCTCCGTGATCGAGGCCCGCGCCTTCCGTCACGCCCGGTGTCCCTTCGCGCCCACGCACGGCGTGGGCGACGGAGCTTCGCGTTCCGATCTGATT
>JBBILH010000067.1:0-9620 GCA_037445005.1 Nitrospira sp. | reverse complement strand
ATCGACGTTCCTGCTCTCGGACCACTTCGTAACAATCGAATCGGTGGGAGAGGTCCATCCCCTTCTTCCCCATATCTCTCGCCTCGGCAGGATGGTTTAAGAGCCACAGCACGTTCTCTGCCAACCCTTCGATGTCGCCAGGTTTCCGGAGAAATCCGTTCGTCCCTTCGATCACTGCCTCCGCCGCGCCGTCCACGGCAGTCCCCACGATGGGCACCCCGCAACAGGATGCTTCCAGATAGACTCTCGGTAAGCCTTCCCATCGGGACGTCATGAGCAACACATCCAGGCACTTCATGATTTCAGGAACGTCGCGCCGCCAACCCGTGAGTGTGACGGCATCGTTGAGGCCGAGCCTGCGGATCTCTCCTTCAACAGGACCGCGCAGTTCCCCGTCCCCGACCATCACAAACTGCGCATCGGGTCGATTCCGGTAGACCGACGCCGCGACCCGGACGAAATCCACCGGCGACTTCTGAGGCTTGAAAGGCGCTACCATCCCGACCGTCGGCTTCAGCGGATCCAACTCGAGCGCTCGGCGTTTCTTCTCCCGATCGACCTGCAAGGCGCGAATCGCACGGAGATCGATGCCCGGAGGCAACATGGAGGAACGATCGGCGCTAAGGACGCCCAGTTGGATTCCCTGGCGCCGGTTGGACTCGGAATCCGTGAATACCCAAGCTGTAAAGGCCGATGTCCATCGTTCCAGCCCGATCAGCGAGTGTCGCAGAAGTGGATGCTGGTCCGGGGTAAAACCGAAACCATGCACGCTGTGGACGAAGACGGGAATCCCGGAAAAGCGCGCCGCCCATCTGCCGAGAATCCCCGCTTTGGAACTATGGGTGTGGACGATGGCCGGCCGGATCTTGCGCAACAGTCTGATCAGTTGCAGGAGCGCTTTAAGATCCTGCCACGGGCGAATGGCCCGCGCAAGAGCCGGGACACGATACAATTCCACACCCGCGAGGTTCGCCGCATCATCGTCGAGTTCCGCGGATTCGCCGCCGGCGATCAGCACGGGCGCAAATTTCGATCGATCGAGGTGCGCCACGGTCCGGAGCGTGATTTTCTGCGCCCCGCCCAACTCGAGTTTGGTGATGATATGACATACCTTGTCCAAGGCACCCTCGCTCACGCGGACGCCAACCGGATTTCTTCTTCGGAGAGCCGGTACGCCAGTTGTTTCCCCTGCGAGATCGCATCCTCCATTGAGGTATGTTCCCAGCGTCCGTACCGACCGATCGAATGGATCCCTCGCCGCTCGAGCTCGGCCAGGATCGCCGGAATCGCGCGCGCCCGATGGCGATCAAAGTAGACGTAGGCATAGTGCAGGTCCTTTACGTCCGCGACGACGACTTCGTCTTCGGAACGGAGGATGTTCGCCCGCTCCAAACCCTTGCGCGATCGCTCGATCAGTTCTTCCGGAGAGCGACGCTCGTCCGGCCGATGAGACATCTCCACGTACATCGAACTACATCCGGCCCGCCCGAGCGAGGGAGTGAAGTTCATTGGGAACCCCACGCGGTAAAACGGGAACTCCGGCTCCGGGAAATAGAGCCAGTGTTTGTCGCTGACTTGCTCCCGCGATACGCCAAGATTTACGTTGGACACGGAAACCCACCGCAGCCCTTCCGCCGCCTCCTGCAAATGGGCCGGAAAATCCCGACACCGGCGGACCAATTCGGGAACCGGAATCGTCGATACGAGCGATTCATAATGTTCGGCTCGTTTGGATCCGGCCGTGGAATCGTGGAAGAAGGCGCACCGGCGTTTCGTGTCGATCTCGACGAGTTCCATCCCGGTCTTCACCGATTGGATACCGGGCAGGAACGACTCCGGAAGAATCCTGATTCCGTCGGACGCCGGATAGAGGAATGAGGGGTTGTACCCGAACGCCTTGTCTTTGATGCCGAGCGCCCCGTTGATGACGTCCTTGAGTTCCGGCTTGGGTACGAGCCAGGAGACCCAATCGGAGGTGAGTTCCTCAAGCGGGACCTGCCATAACTTCTCGTTGAAGGGAAGCATAAAATGCTTCGCCATCCCCTCGCCGAGATTGTCCAGGATCCACTGCTTGAAAGACCGGTCTTGAGACGCCGTCTGCGCAGCCGGCTGCGCCAGTGTGGCGATGAAACCCATCAGACAGTCCCGCACGACTTCGGGAGGCAGCCCGTGCGTATTCACTTGAAAGGGATACTCCGTATAGGTTCGGTGCGAGTAGATGTACGACTTGCGCGCATGCTTTGCCAGCTTGCCTTCCAGAAGCCGCTCGACGAGCGCCTTGATATCGGCCTGGCGAAAATGCAGCAGATGCCCGGTGTAGTCGAATGTGAATCCGTCCTTTCTGTACGAGCGACAAAGCCCGCCGACTTCCGGCTCCCGTTCATAGAGGCGATAGGGACGCCCGGAGAGATGATACGCCGTGCTTAGACCGGCCAAGCCGGCTCCCACGATCACGATCATGCGGCTTTGGTCCTTTCCTCAGGCCCGACGGCGACGGCGGATTCGGGTTTCCGCACGTCGAGCTTCGTAAGAGCCAGGGCCGCCGTCACCAGCAACAAGATCGTGACAAGACACACGCCCAACGCCGTATCGGAAGGAGCCGCCTGCACAAACAAGCCCGCGCCTCCCACCAAGGCCGTTGCGACATAACTGGTCGCAACAATCTGAGGCACCGTCATGCCCCAGTGGCGCAAGCGAATCGCGATATGGTCGGGGCTGCCCCAGAAAATCGGGAGACCGCGCCGAAAACGGATGTACATGACGAATAACGTGTCGAAGATCGGGACCCCCAGGATGAACACCGGTGTGAGCAGAGAAAACGCATGATTGCTGGGATATTTTTCGATCATCGCCAACGCGCCCAGGATCAGTCCGATGAACATAGCCCCGGTGTCGCCCATGTAGATCCTGGCCGGTTGCCAATTGTATTTGAGAAACCCCGCGAGACTGCCGATCAAGGCCGCCAGCATGAAGACGATGGTCTGATCGCCTTGGAGCCATGCCACGGCCAGCAACAAACTCGCGCTCACCGCGCCGATGCCGGCGGATAGGCCGTCCATGATGTCGAGCAGGTTGAACGCGTTGATCAACCCCACCATCCAAAAGACCGTGAGGACGATCTTGAGCCACTCCGGCCAGGCCGCAATCTCGATCCTGATGCCGCTCTTGATCAACACAAACACGGCGAGCAATTGCCCGATCAGTTTGGTCGCCGGTGTCAACACGCCGAAATCATCAATCAGTCCCAACATGACGACGATGGTACCCGCCAGTACGATGCCGAGTACGTCCTGCCGGAACTCGAACGTGAAGGCCAGACTCATGAGGAAGGCCAAGTAGATCGCCAGGCCGCCGAAATAGGGGACAGGTTCCTTCTGATGCTTCAAGCGGCCGTCCGGCGCGTCGACGATGCCGTATTTCAAGGCGGCGGCCCTGGCGATGGGAACGCCGTAGATCGAGAACAGCGCGCCGAGCAACAATGTGAGCAGAAACAAGGACATGATCGTCGATTTACCTCTGCGGCGAGCCGGCCAGACAGAGCTCGTACAGCGCTTCGTGTTGTTCGACTGAACGGTCGATAGAGAAGAACGTTCCGGCGCGCTCTCTGCCTGCGCGGGCCAACGCGCTCGCCAACTCCGGCTGCTCCAAGACTCGCCGAATGGCTTGCGCCAGCGACTCGGCGTTTCCCGCCTCCACGAGTAGCCCTGATTTCTCCGACTCGACGAACTCAGGAATGCCTCCGACCTTCGTCGCCACGACGGGTTTCCCAGCGGCCATGGCTTCCAGTATCGCGATACCGAATCCTTCGTAGAGCGAAGGCAGCACGAACAGATCCATTCGCTGGATGACGCTCGGAACATCGAGTCGAGGTCCCGCGAAGTGAACTCTCTCCCGGATCCCGAGTTCGACGCTCAAGGATTCCAGAGCACCCTTCGCAGGACCTCCGCCCACGATCAGCACCTGACACACAGGAGTCCCCGCCGTCCGTTCGAGTCGAGCGACCGCATTCAGCAGGACACTCAGCCCTTTCTTGGGCTCCACCAGCCGGCATACGGTGCCGATTACCGGTAAGCGGTCATCTAATCCAACCTCGTCTCTGGGAACTGGAACTACGGCGGCAAACTTCTCCGATTCCACCCCGAAGGGAATCGTCACGAATTGTTCCTTTCGCCCCCCGATCCTTCGCTGCACGGACCGGTATACCGCATCGGAACAGCAAACCAATCGATCGCTCCACGGCAACGTCAATCGATCGATCGCCCTGACAAGCCAACCCTCGGAGACGACTTCGTCATGGTACGACGCAATCACTTGCATTGGGGATAAGCCTTGCCTGGCGACCCTCGCGGCCACATTCGCCCAAAAAAGAAAGGCCTGGACCACATCAGGCCGTTCATTCCTTAAGAAAGCCCTCAATCTGAACAACACGCGCAGATCCCATTTACCAGTCCCGCCTAAGCTGACGACGCGGACACTCCGTCGCCTTAGCTCCTCGGCAATCACTCCGTCGGATTTGAGCGAGCACACGATGATCTCGAACCGTTTTCGGTCCAATCTGGATGCAAGCTCGAGGACATGCGTCTCGGTCCCGCCGATCCCCAACCCCACGACGAGAAGGAGGATCTTCCTTCGCCTGGGGAACGACGTAACCGGTTGATCAAGGTAGGGCGCGGCAATCGCCATCGACGCTGCCATAGGCTGATGTCCCTGATTTCACATACAGGCTCCTTGTCCATCCTAGGAACAAGGAGCGATGTTCACTCTCAAATAGTACCGTCATCGTTAGGGAAGTCCACGTAATGTGTTGAATTCGTATGGAAACTTGCTTGACTTTCAGAAAACGACCGATCAGGCCGCACTTTCCGATAAGCCGCAGGAGGCTTCCACCGCGACCTCGAAGAACCTTCGGCCGAAGGCCTCAAGACGCCCCGGTAGCCGTTCCCGCGCCTGCCTTTCCAAAGTAAGATCGGGCCCGGGAGGGGTCAGGCGCCAGATTTCGAGCATTTTTTTCGCCAAATCCTCCGGGTCGTTTCGACCGAAATAGACGCCCGCAGGAGGCGCCTGCTCGATATGCACAGGGATGTCCGAAAGGAGAACCCTTTTCCCGATCGACTTCGATTCCTCGACCGTGGTGCTCCACCCTTCGAACAACGACGGATTAATGACGGCGACGCTCTGCCGAAGCAGCGCAAACACCGCCTCTGCCGGCACCATCCCCAGCGTGAGAAAGCGATCCTGGACTTCGAGATCACGCACGGCCCTCTGCAATTCCTCGATATAGGAGGGATGGCGATAGTCCTTCATATTGCCGGTACAGACCACCACGACATGCTCGCCCATTCGTTTCAGAAGGCCCAACGCCTTGATCACCACGAGATGGTTCTTGTGCCGCCAAAACTGATTCGGCAGGTAAAAAAACTTCTTCGGCGCCCCGACTTGTTCCGAGAATTCGGCGGGATCCCCGCGATAGAGCCCGGGGTCAACCGAGGCCACGAACTGCAACACACGCCCTTTCAAAGCGTAAGCCGGAGCCAGAGCGGAAAAGTCCTCATAGGCGTGATGGCTGCTCAAGACGATGTGAGTGGAATACTGAGCCGCCAGAAGTATTTGCCTGGTACGAAAGTCCACGTCTTCCGGGCTGAACATGTCCGGAAGATGGAGGTGCTGAAAGTCAGGAACCCAGGCCACATTAGGGACCCCACCGGCGATACCGGTACAAGGGCGCAAGTAGGTCACGGCGATCCGGTTGTCCTTCAAGAAGGCTTCGGACCACACATCATGGTCCATCCGCCTCGTAAGCCGTGAGAATTGGCGCAACCACCAACTCGGCGTCCAGCGCGTCATGGAGTGAGTCCGCAGGACCTCGCACCCGAGGCGCGTCCATTCGGCAAGCTCTGCTTCCGTCTTGTTTCCTGGAGCGATGAATACCGGCTCGGCAAAGGGAACGTGCCGAAGGGCGAGGAGCAGATTGCGGACGTAGCGCTCCCCGCCCGTCCATTCAGGCCCACCCGTGTGATAGATGCCTATGCGCACTGTCTTTGCGCTTCCTCGGTGCGCATGATCCAGTCTGCGTACCCGGCAAGCCCCTTGTCGAAACTCTGTACCGGGCTAAACCCCGTCGTCGCCAGCAGTTTGGTATCGGCCAGGTAATGAAGCGGATCGCCGGCGCGCTGCGTCCCGTTAAACCGCAACCTGGTCCTCGGGCTCAGGTGCCTCTTCAAGGTCTCGGCGACCTCACGGACGGTCACGCTGCGCCCGCACCCGCCGTTGACCGTCAATGCGTCCTGAGTCGCGTCGTTCCCGGCGAGCGTCAGCGCCAGCCTGGCTGCATCTTCGACATGAAGGAAATCCCTCGTCTCCTCGCCTGTACCGGACAACACCACTTCATCCGGTTGAGTTGAAAGCTTGTGCGAAAGGTCCCACAACAACTGTTTTCTTAACCCTGGTCCATAGACGGAAAAGTATCTGACGATGGCGTACCGAAGCCCGAATTGACGATGCGCTCCAGTCACCAGCTGCTCGGTCATGCATTTGTGAACGCCGTAGGGAGAGACCGGGATGAGGGCGTCGGACTCACTGATCGGACCGGCTCCGGCCATACCGTAAACCGCCGCACTGGACGGCATGATCAGCATTGCATCGGGCGCAAGTCGGCGAAGCGCATCCAGAAGCACGGCCGTGGTCCTCACGGTCCTGTCGAAATCAAGCAACGGATGGGTCATCGAGACTCCGACGGACGCGCCCCCGGCCGCGTGAAACACGACATCGGGACGGCCGGCGGCATCACACATCGCGCTGATCGCGCCATGCGTGATCTCGGATTCCCTCCATAGCTTAACCCCGTAGGAGCGAGCCTCTCGTTCCGACCAGTATCCGTGGCCGAGTCCGGCGGTATGCCACCCCGCGTCCGCAAAGACCTTGGCAACGTGCCGTCCGATGAACCCTTTCGCCCCCGTCACCAGAATCCGCTTCATCTGCTCTCCTCTGTCGTCACCGGACACATCACCATTTCCGAATGGCGAACCCCACGCCGTATCCGACTTCTTCGAACAGGAAAACCGAAAACCGCGGATCCCGCGCGACCAGCCGATCCCATACATCGCGTAGTCCCGGATGTTGAGGGTGGGCGATGTCGTCGAACACGATCGCGCCGCCGACGGCCAGTCGCGGTAGGACGTCGCACAGATCCTGCGCAGCCCCATCGTCGCTGTGATCGCCGTCTACAGTGATGAGATCGAAAACCGCGGCAGGATGTTTCTGGAAATATTTCGGCAACGTCTCGTGGGAATTTCCTTCCACAAATTCGCACGAGCCTGCGTGGGCCACCCGCCGGAGTTCGGCACGCACGAAGTCCGGCCCGGGATTCTCCATCGCCGCATAGTTCCTGATCCACATGTCGCACAGCACGAGATTCGCTTCGGGATACGCGCTGGCGACGGCGCAGGCGCTTCTTCCTCGGCGCACGCCGATCTCGAGATACCACGCCGGTCTCAGCCTCTCGCTAAGGGCCAGCAGGACAGTTACGATATCCGCGTATCTCCATCGATCCCCGAATCGTTCCAACCCTTCGGAGTAATAGCGGACCATATAGGAGGAATAGGCGTCCGGCGACAGGCCGGTCAACAATTCTCTGGCGCGCTCCACATACTTCCCCGTTACGATCTTTTCGGCCAATGCGGGAGCGCCTTCCATCACCGGAGGGTACCATTCCGTTTCACCGCCTCGCGGCGCGTAGCAAATCGCCTCCACCCGCCTGGCCATCGGCCCGTACCGGGGGAGGCGTAGGATTCCATTCCTCTTCATGAGACCTTTCAGCATGCGCTACCTGCTCCAACTCACCGTCGTATCTTCTTCGAGCGACTTCACAACTCGGGCCGGAGAACCTGCCGCCAGCACGCCGGCCGGAATATCGTGGAGCACCAGACTACCGGCGGCAATGACGCTGCCGTCTCCGATGGTGACCCCCTTCAAGACCATCGCGTTCATGCCAATCCAGCAGTTCCTGCCGATCCGGACCGGTGCCTTCCCGATCACAATATCCTGATCGGCTTCGAGGCCCAAGATCATTCCGTAATGACGCAACCGTTCATCCGGCGCCAACGGATGCGTGTCGTTATCGAACAGCTGCACCCCGTGCGCGATCAGAGTGTAGGCCCCGATAGAGATCTCCGAAGCCGCGCTGATGACGACCCCGTCGCCTACGTACGCCCCCTGTCCGATATCGATGCAGCCGCCCTTTTCATTGCGAAGAACGCCCCGGATGATACACTCCGCCCGGATGACTACGCGGTCCGGCCTGTTCTGATTGACGAGCCGCGCCCCCGTGGACAACTTTACGCCGGCCTCGACCAAGGCCTGACTTCGGAATTGCTTCCATACCGCCATTAGCCGACGCGCGTCCCGCCAACCGCGCGTTTTCGCAAAAGCGTCGAACAGCCCGGAAGGGGCAGTGAAGACCGGCCCGTCCGCAAACGCGTGATCACCGACATCTAAGTAACTCATACCGCCTCCGCCCGAAGACGACGCGCAATCACTTCCGGATGGGTTCCAAGAAAGGGCTCTGTCCGCCTGTACGGACCGGGGGACGGACTGACACCGTACCGAGTTTCGACCGCCAAGGCGTCCCGATCCCACGGCAACCAGATCCTGTCGTAGTAGTCGTAATGGAATCCCGTATCCTTCCGGCGACGCAGTTCCCGCAGCCACGAAACGCACCAGAAAGCTTTCCATCGCTCGGCGATCCAAGCCTGCTTGGACAGCCAGGCCGGCAGAGGCGGGATCCCGATACCTTGTTCATCCAACCGCAAGTTCGCGTGGTACTGGATCTTACTCTTGACCTGACGGTCGAAGACGTACGAATAGTGGTAGATGCGAATCCCCATGCCGGCGAGGATACGGCCCGACAACGGTTTGACCCGGTTCATGATCGCGCCCGTTGCCGGATCCACCACAGTCGGAGGCCGGTGAGTCTGAAACCTGTAGCCCGGCCCCAGTCGAAATAGGCGCCAGACTTCGTATGGCTCGTCCGCCACCATGACTCGGTCGAATCCCTTGAAAAAATTCCGCCACTGAAATGCGACCGCTGTGATCTCCGGATCTTCGAGGAGCAGTTTTTCAACCCTCCGGAGGTCTTCCTTCTTGTAGACCTCGTCGTCGTCCACCTGCCAGATGTAATCGCCCGACGCCTCTTCGATGAATCGATTGCACTGCTCATCCTTCGATGCCCAGCTTCCATGGATAATCTTGAGCTTCTTCAGAGGATCGGGAAAATTCTTCAAGATGGCCAAGGTACCGTCGGTACTGCGGCCGTCCGGACCGGCCATTGACCGCGCATTGCGGTCAGCCCCTTCGACGACGATGATCTCATAGGCAAACTCATAAATGGATTCGAGGACTTCCTGTAGAAAGTCCTCGCCGTTGAACACGATCATTCCGAAACTGAACCGCAACGGCCTGCCGGATTTCATCGATCGATCCATTGATTCACCCTGCCTCGCGCCTACGAAGCAGGCGGAAGGCCCTGCGGACCGGAGTACTTTCTCTTAAAATAGACCTGGTACTTCAGGAGCTTCAGCAGTCGATAGGCCGTCGATACCCCGTTCGCTCGCTTCCAGTTCATC
>JBBILH010000066.1:18700-18961 GCA_037445005.1 Nitrospira sp. | reverse complement strand
GGAGGATATCGATCGGGCTTGGGACGCGCTAAAAGGTGCGCCGAAAGTCCGTATCCACACCTTCCTCTCGACTTCCGATATTCATTTGAAACATCAATTTCGGATGACGCGGGAGGAAGCCAAGAAACGCGCAGTCGAAATGGTACAGCGGGCGAGGAGTTATGTGGAGGACGTGGAATTTTCCCCGATGGATGCCAGCCGTTCCGACCCCGCCTATCTCTATGAGGTGATCGAAGCGGTGATAACCGCCGGGGCTGGAAC
>JBBILH010000066.1:0-18690 GCA_037445005.1 Nitrospira sp. | reverse complement strand
GTGAACATTCCCGATACGGTGGGGTATGCCATTCCACAGGAGTTCGGCAAGCTGATCCGCGGCATCAGAGACAACGTCCCCAACAGCGGAAACGCGGTGATCTCCGTCCACTGCCACAACGATCTGGGCTTAGCGGTGGCGAATAGCTTGGCTGCGGTAATGGAAGGGGCCGGGCAAGTCGAATGCACGATCAACGGAATTGGCGAGCGCGCCGGCAATACTTCGCTGGAGGAGATCGTGATGGGGTTGCGGACTCGAAAGGACCTCTACCAGGCCGATACGAAGATTCACACGGAAGAGATCTCAAAGACCAGCCGGTTGGTCAGCAAGATTACTGGTATGGTAGTTCAGCCGAACAAGGCCATCGTCGGAGCGAACGCGTTTGCTCATACCTCCGGGATCCATCAGGACGGTCTGCTGAAGGACAAGACGACCTATGAGATCATGCGTCCGGAGTCGATCGGGCTGGTCGAAAGCAGAATGGTCATGGGCAAGCTCTCAGGACGGCACGCCTTCAGGCAGCGGCTTGAGGAACTGGGGTATAAGCTGACGGACGAAGAGGTAAATCACGCGTTCGAACGGTTCAAAAAGCTCGCGGATCACAAGAAAGAAATCTACGAGGAGGATCTGGAAGTGATCGTCTCGGAGGAATTAGCCAAGATGGCTGACCGCATCACGCTGAAGTCGTTCAGCGTCAAGAGCGGAACCGATCAGGTGCCGACTGCCATGGTGGAGCTGGTGATCGACGGAAAATCGATTGCAAAAACCGGCACCGGTGACGGGCCGGTCGATGCAGTCTATCGGACGATCGCGGCGATCACGGAAACGAAAAGCAAACTTCTGATGTATGTGGTCAAGGCCATCACGGGGGGAACCGATGCGCAGGGCGAAGTTTCTGTTCGTGTGCAGGAAGACGGACGCACCGTCTCGGGACATGGGGCGGATACCGACATCATCACGGCCTCTGCGCGCGCCTATCTGAGTGCATTGAATAAGCTGGCCTATCTTGCCGCGAAACAGGCGCAGGGTGAGCAGAAGGTCGGCTTGATTTAGCGGAGCCCCCACGGTACAGTGCCAAGTTTCTGAGGGGTTTGGCGCTGTTACGGGGGGATGCTTCCGTGTTTAAAGTTCTGCTCTCCGATCGACCGGAGTTTTTGGCCGGCGACCATACGACGCTGCGCGAAATCTTTCATCCAGCCAAGCACCAGCTCCGGCTCGGCTACAGCCTTGCGCAAGGGAGGCTGGGGCCTGGACAACGGTCGAAGTGGCATGTCCTCGACTCGTCCGAGGTCTATTACTTCATAGCCGGTCGGGGGCGCTTCGTGATTGACGGTGAGGTGACCGCGGTCGAAGCGGGGACGACGGTGTACGTACCGCCGGGCGGAAAACAGTCGTTGGAGAATACGGGAACGTGCGACATCGAGTTTCTTTGCCTGGTGGACCCGGCTTGGAAAATCGATGACGAGCGGATACTGGAATAATCAGCAAGGAGTTGGCGACGTGAACGCAATGATTGCGGTGCTGGCGGGCGACGGTGTGGGGCGAGAAATCGTGCCGGAGGCGGTCAAGGTCTTGAAGGCCGTCGGAGAAAAGTACGGCCACTCGTTCGAGTTTTCCCCGGGGGACATCGGAGGGCAGGCCGTCGACAAGGTTGGTGTTCCGCTGCCGAATGATACGCTCGCGCTGGCCAAACAGAGCGACGCAGTACTGTTGGGAGCCGTGGGCGGACCAAAATGGGAAGGCCTCGATTACAGTCTCCGCCCGGAGCGAGCGCTGCTGGGGATCAGAGAGGCGCTTGGTCTGTACGCCAACCTGCGACCCGCGAAACTGTATCCCAATTTGGCGGACGCTTCGACGCTCAAGAAGGATGTCGTCGAAGGCATCGACATTCTTGTAGTGCGGGAACTGACCGGCGGTATCTACTTCGGGAAGCCGAAAGGGATCGAAAAACTTCCCAACGGCGAGGAGCGCGGTGTTAACACTGAGGTCTATACGACCGAGGAGATTCGCCGTATCGCGATCGTCGCTTTCGAGGCGGCCCGCAGGCGAAGGAAAAAGGTTACTTCCGTCGACAAGGCGAACGTGCTGGAGTCGTCGGAGTTGTGGCGACGAGTCGTGATTGAAGTGCAGAAAGGTTATCCGGACATCGAACTCAGCCATATGTATGTCGACAATGCGGCGATGCAGTTGGTCCGAAACCCGAGACAATTCGATGTCATGGTGTGCAACAACATGTTCGGCGACATTTTGAGCGATGAGGCCGCGATGTTGACCGGCTCCATCGGCATGCTGCCGTCCGCAAGCATCGGCTCCAAAGTCGGACTATTCGAGCCGATACACGGCTCCGCTCCGGACATCGCCGGGAAGAACATCGCCAATCCCATCGCCACGATCGCGTCTGCGGCCATGATGCTGTCCTACGCGTTCAAGCTGGAAAAGGAGGCGGAGGCGGTCGAGCAGGCGATCATCAAGACGCTGGATCTCGGCTACCGCACGAAGGACATCCAGAGCCCTGGTGCCCGCATTGTGGGGACGACGGAGATGGGCGAAGCTATACTGCGGAATCTCGTCTGACGTAGGCCGCTATGGATTTGGAGCTGAGAGTCGGGGTGATCCATACCGTCGCGGGAACTGGTGTGGGCGGGTGCGGGGCGGAGAACGTACCGGCGTCCGCCGTCTCCCTAAACGAACCCAAGGGTGTAGCGTTTGACGGAGACGGCAATATCTACATTGCGGACTCCGAAAATCATCTCATCAGGAAGATCGATCGAGTAACGAACATTATTACGACTGTGGCAGGGTGGCGGGGTGGAATGGAGACTGTCTTGCAGCAACCGAGTCCGCCCGACGGTGCGGGCCGGAAACAGGATGATCCGTTTTCCGATGAGGCGTCGACCGAAGAGACGGCCTTTGCCCAACAGACTGATTTGAGCGGGACCGTCCGCTACGTCGTGAAAGAGACAGGTCATGCCAAGCGTTTCAGCGGAGACGGTGGGCCTGCGGTGCAGGCGCTCCTGAATTTTCCGAGCGCTGTGGCGGTGGATCGCACGGGACACCTCTATATCGCAGACACGATGAACCACCGGATACGCCGAGTAGAGGCGGGGACCGGTACGATCAGCACCATCGCAGGCTTCGGCCAGCCACGGTACGGCGGCGATGGAGGGCCTTCCGTTTCGGCTGGTTTGAACGAGCCAGCCGCCTTGGTCGTCAGCGGTACCGGAACGCTGTTTGTAGCGGACCAGAGCAATAATCGCATTCGAGCCATCGACCTTGTCAGCGGCCGGATTCGCACCGTGGCTGGTACTGGCTCAGCGGGCTACAATGGCGACGGTATTCCAGCCGTGGAGGCTTCATTGGCCGGCCCAAGCGGGTTGGCGATCGGCTCAGACGGCACGCTCTATATAGCCGATACGTTCAACGGGCGAATCAGAGCGATCGATCCTCTGACCGGCATCATCCGTACCGTAGCGGGGGATGGAGGCGAATATCGATACCAAACGGGCGGCGAGCCACCATCGAATAGTCTTTCACGGCCTGGAGGTATCGCGGTCGATTCGCACGGGAACCTGTTCATCACTGATTCAGACAACCACTTAATCAGGCGGTGGGATCGGGCTAGCGGCCGCTTGGATCGGCTCGCCGGCGTCGGTGTAGCCGACTTCGGCGGCGATGGCGGGGACGCACTCGATGCCAGCCTGAGCTATCCATTTGATGTGGCGATCAGCGGGGATCGATTCTTGTTGGTTGCCGATACATTCAATCATCGCATCAGGGCACTCGTACTGTAGGCTGCGATCATGCTGAACAAGAAAACCGGTTATGTGGTGGCGATTCTCGGGGCTACCGGAGCGGTAGGGAAAGAGACGCTGGAGATTCTTGAGGAACGAAAGTTTCCCCTCGCCTCCCTGCGGCTGTTTGCCTCGAAACGATCCGCCGGAGGGGTCTTGTCCTGCCAAGGAAGGGACTGGAAGGTGGAGGAGCTCACACCGGAGTCCTCCTTTAGCGGCGTTGATTTCGCGTTGATTTCGGCCACGGATGCGATCAGCCGGGAGTACGGCCAGCGCCTGGGCGCGGCCGGGATAGTGGTCATCGATGACAGCGCGGTGTTCCGCATGGAGGCGGATGTGCCGTTGGTCGTGCCGGAGGTCAACGCTCAGGCGTTGGAATCAATACCGCGGGGCATTGTTTCCATCCCCAACTGCACGACGACTCCTTTGGTTATGGCCTTAAAGCCCCTGCAGGAGGCGGTCGGTGTGAAGCGGGTGGTCGTGACGACGTTCCAATCCGTTTCGGGAACCGGCGCGGCGGCGATGGACGAACTCATGTCCCAGACGAAAGATCTGCTGGCCTTTCGGGACGTCAAGAGCGAAGTGTACCCGTATCAGATTGCGTTCAATCTGTTGCCGCACATCGGCTCTTTCAACGATGGGGGAGACTGTTCGGAAGAAGTGAAAATCGCTAAGGAGACAAGGAAAATTCTCGGAGTGCCCTCGCTCCGCGTAACCGCGACGACGGTGCGGGTGCCGGTGTTGCGGTGCCATTCAGAAGCCATCAACGTAGAACTCGATCGTCCCCTCAAGGCCAACGAAGCTAGGGCGGCCTTGTCGTCGATGCCCGGGGTAATCGTGTATGACGATCCATCGAGGAAGTTGTATCCGATGCCGCTCGACGCAACCGGCAAAGACGATGTGTATGTGGGCCGCATCCGGGAGGACGAGTCGGTGGCCAACGGTCTGAACCTCTGGGTCGTATCCGACAATCTTCGCAAGGGAGCGGCACTCAACGCCGTGCAAATCGCCGAGTGCCTGATCAAGAGCCGATGACCGATTGGGGCGGTCTGGGAAAATTCCTGATCGGAATCGGGGCATTTGTAGCCGGCTTGGGCATTCTGTTGGTCTTGATCGACCGGGTTCCTGGAATCGGGGGGCTTTTCGGTTGGATCGGCCGACTCCCGGGAGATGTCTCCGTTAAGCGCGATAGTTTTTCATTCTATTTCCCGCTCGGGACCAGCCTCCTGCTCAGTCTCATCCTTAGTCTGGTATTCTATCTCCTATCATGGCTCTTTCGCCGCTAAAGTTTGCAATTTCCGTCTCAAGGCTCTGTGGTCTGATCGGGCTGTTGGTCCTAGTCATCTCTCCTCGAAGCGAGGCGGCGCAATCTCTCCGCGTGCTGCTTTCAGCGGATGTGTTGAAGCTCGATATCCAGTCCGATGGGCCCGTCTGGGTGTCCGATTCGAGTCGACAGGGTCGAGCAATACGCCAGGCTATCCGCATCGTGCCGTCCGGGAAGGGATTTTCGCTGAACGGTCTCCGCGTCACGCGAGACCAACTTACTTTGCGCGCGGGGGAACGGGGCCTCACCTTGACGCTTGCCAAGCCCAATGGGGGAGGCGATCTACGGGCCAAGGCCGTCTTGGACCAAAAGGTCACCTTCCCGGTCAGCGGCCTGGTTCATCTCGTCAGGCGCAACAGCGGATTTCTCGTAATCAATCAAGTCGATCTGGAAGAATACGTGAAAGGGGTTGTCCCAGCGGAAGTCAATTCCACGTGGCATCTGGAGATGCTGAAGGCGCAGGCCGTGGCGGCAAGAACCTATGCGCTTTATCAACAGATGCTCAGTTCCACGCGCGACTACGATGTGGTGGCCAGCGTTCAGGACCAAGTTTACAGAGGGAAGAACGGTGTGGACGGGCCGATCCACCGGGCGGTTAACGAGACGCGAGGACTCGTACTGACCTATCAGGGCGCACCGATCTATGCCGCATTTTCCTCAACGGCGGCAGGATTGACGGAGGATGCCGTCAACGTCTGGTCGAAGGAATATCCGTATCTCAAAGGGGTGGAATGCCCCTTCGATTTGGCGTCGCCTTATTATCAGTGGACCGCGTCGTTCAAACGGGAGACGCTGGAGGTGAACCTGCGCCAGCTAGGGTTCGCGGTCGGAACGATTTCCTCCATCGCCGCAGTTTCAATCAGCAGAGGAGGACGTGTCGCATCGCTTCGCCTCGCACATTCCGACGGCGAGTTGGTCTTGAAGGGAGAAGAACTGCGAAAGGCGGTAGGGTACACGGTGGTGCCGAGCACGCAGTTTACAATCGACTCGGTGGGCGAGTACGTCGTCCTCTCCGGCTATGGGGCCGGTCATGCGGTCGGTATGTGCCAGTGGGGAGCCAAGGAACTCGCGGAACTAGGGTATCCGTTTTCCACGATCCTCAGCTATTACTATCCCGAAACTGAGCTTCAAGATATGGCGTTGACTAAAGCGCCGATCCCTCCTTCATCTTGATGCTACTCTCAGAGTTCGACTTTCCTTTTGATCCTTCCCTCGTTGCCTTCGCACCGATTCTTCCGCGTGATCGCGCGCGGTTGCTGGTCTTGACCCCGGGAACCGGGACCATATGCCATCGGACAATCGCAGATCTCCCCGATCTTTTGAATTCCGGGGACCTGTTGGTCGTCAATGATACGAAGGTGCGCGCAGCGCGTGTACACGGCCGAAAGCGCGGTACCGGTGCGGAGGTTGAGGTGCTATTCATTCAGGAGGTCGCCGATCGAGCCTGGGAAGTGTTGATGAAGGGCAAGTGGAAAGAGGGGGAGGTCATTGACGTCGAGTCTGACGCAAGTTTGACGGTGATTTCTCGGGAGACCGGGCACAGGCTGGTAAGTATCAACTCCACGTTGCCTGCGCGCGAGTTCTTCGAACAGTACGGGCGCATGCCGCTTCCACCATATATCAAGCGATCCCCTACCGACCAGGACCGCGAATGGTACCAGACGATATTTGCGGGTAGAGAAGGGGCGATTGCGGCTCCTACGGCTGGGCTGCATTTTACGCCTCATCTTGTGTCTCGGCTCAAGGCGAAAGGGATCGGCATCGCCAACGTGACGCTGCACGTCGGAATCGGGACTTTCAAACCCGTCACTGTCGAACAGATTGATCAGCATAGGATGGAAAGCGAATGGGTCGAGGTCAGTGAAGAAACAGTCCGCATGATCGAACAGGCGAAGCAAGCCAACCGCAAAGTCGTGGCGGTCGGAACTACCGCTGTGCGGGCGCTTGAAACAGCGGCTCTGCAGGGTGGAGCTCTGAAGCCCTTCCGCGGAGAAACGAGCCTTTTCATCATTCCCGGGTTTCGCTTTCAGGTGGTTGACGCCATGATGACAAACTTTCACCTTCCAAGGACGACGTTGCTGATGTTGGTATCGGCGTTTGGAGGAACGGAGTTGATCAGGCGAGGTTATGCGGAGGCAGTTGCGGAGCGGTATCGGTTCTACAGTTATGGTGACGCGATGTTCATAACGGACGTGAAGCGAGCTTCGTGTCAGCGAGATAAGAATTAGGGACGACGATTCTTACAGCAGTTCCCGATGGATATTGATGGGAATGGTGGCTTTGAGCGATTGGGTGAAAGCCATCAAAGCCCGTTGCTGCTTCTGAAAAAGGACGTCCTGGACGGCACGGTCCTTCGCCGCCGCGGCTTTTGCGGGGTCCGATTCCGGTTGTCTCAGCGTAAGCGCCTGGGCCTCTGCAAGCTCGCTCGGGGTCAGCGTAACGGCGTCCGCGATCATCATTCTGGCTCGGCTGCCGAGTAGCTCCTTTGCTTCGATCGCCTCGAACATGGCCGGAGTCAAATGATTAGCCGCGAGGATTCGCTGGTAGAGTTCCGGATCGAACTTGCCGTCTTTCTGAAATTCGGGAATCTGCATGACCGCGTCGCGCAAATCAGTTTCCGAAACGGTTACTCCCATGTTTTTTGCCGCGACGAGCCAGACGCGATTATCGATAAGTTGATCGAGAACGAACTGCTTGATGGTTTCGTCTTTGAACTCGCCGGGGAGTTTATCCTTGTAGAAGCGGTAGGAGTTCTCGTGGGCGCGTCTGAATTCCTCGACGGAGACGCTCATGTCGCCCACGGTCGCGACCAGGGATCCCCGCTGCTCGCCGAATCCCCACCAGCCCATCGTGATAACGAACGCGACGGCCAGAACACCCATGATGGTTTTCAGCAGCCAAGGATAATTGTGTGAAGCCTCACGCATCAGCTTGATCATAACGACTCCTCGCAAAGACCGTGTGCGCAGATTGTACTCAGGGGTCGTCGGTCTTGCAAGCGAAGAGGGAACCGTTCGCCGACCGGCGATGCTCTACAACAAGTGATCGAGGGCTCCGGAGCGATCGACCGGAACCGAACGCACAAGTCCTTGAATCGTTTGTGCCAGATGGTGGAATTTGCTATACTTTGCGACGAATTGTAAGGAGACTCCTTGGCAGGTGACGCAAGCGGGGTTCATCCCTTCGGAGCCGGGCTGTACCCCAAGGCGCAGGTCCTGAACCGGTTTATCGCGAAACTGATAGACCTTTTCCTCGTTGCCGCCGCCTCGGAGTTGATCGATCCCGTCGGATATCTCGCCGGCTTAGCCTATCTCTTGGTGGCCGACGGGTTTGCAGGGGGGCGCAGCATCGGGAAGCGGCTCATCGGTCTCCAAACGATCGTGCCGGATGCACGCGAAGCCGCGGGCTTTCGAGAGTCCATCATCAGGAACATCCCGTTTGCAGCCGCGCAGTTGGCGTTTGCGGTTCCCTATGTCGGATGGATCGCTTCGACCGCCGTCGTCGCTTTCGAAGCAGTACTCATCGTCGGCAACGAACAGGGGCGGCGTCTCGGCGATGAACTGGCAGGCACCCAGGTATTGGATATCGGACGGCTGGCGCTTCCGGACTAGTCCTCTTATCGCGGCATACGACGAGCGGCGGTCGGCGTCTTATCGGAAGGGAGAGTAACCGTGGGCTTTACAAGCGACATCTTCGGCTGGTTTTCGAACGATCTGGCGATCGACCTCGGAACCGCTACGACTCTCGTTTACGTCCACGGAAAGGGGATTGTGTTGAACGAGCCTTCGGTAGTGGCGGTCGAAAAGAAAACGGAGAAGGTCCTGGCCGTCGGCGCGGACGCCAAGAAAATGCTGGGCCGTACGCCGGGTAACATCGTCGCGGTTCGCCCGATGAAGGAAGGGGTGATCGCCGACTTCGAGATGGCCGAGCAGATGCTGAAGCGCTTCATTCAGAAGGCGCATAATCGCAGCGCGTTCGTCCGTCCCAGGATCATCATCGGTGTCCCGTCCAGGATTACACAAGTCGAGCAGCGTGCCGTCAGAGATTCAGCCGAGCTGGCCGGTGCGCGTGAGGTGTACCTGATCGAGGAGCCGGTGGCTGCTGCGATCGGCGCCGGACTCCCTATCACCGAGCCTTCCGGCAACATGGTCGTGGACATCGGCGGCGGGACGACAGACATCGCGGTCATTTCCCTGGGCGGCATAGTATACAGCGAATCGGTAAAAGTGGCGGGCGATCGCATGGACGATGCGATCATGAACTACATCAAGAAGAAGTATAACCTCCTCATCGGCGAGCACATGGCGGAACGAATCAAGTTCGAAATCGGCTCTGCCTACCCCTTTGAGGAACGGAAAACCATGATGATAAAAGGGCGCGACCTGATCTCCGGCATCCCCCGAACCTTGGTGGTGGATGATGCGGAGGTGAGGGAAGCCCTGCAGGAACCCATTGGAACGATCGTCAACGCGATCAAGGTTGCGCTGGAGAACACCCCGCCGGAATTGGCGGGCGACATCATCGATCGAGGCATCGTGCTGACCGGCGGGGGATCTTTGCTGAAGGGCATGGATACCCGATTCCGGGAGGAGACGAACCTGCCGATCATCACCGTGGACGACCCACTGACTTCCGTCGTGTTGGGAGTGGGGAAAATCCTCGATGAGCTCGATCTGCTGGCGAAAGTCGCGGTCATGTCTCAGGCCAATACCTTCCGATAGAGGTTCCATCCCGGCTCGATGTGGATGGTCAACTTGCGTGCTCCCTACAGTGCTAGACGCCTGGCGCTAGGAGCCTTCGCGCTCCTGCTCGCTGCGCTCTTCTTATTTCCTGCGCAAAGTCAAGGGCTGTTGCAGTTCCTCGACGGTCCGGTCGGGGAGGTCGTCAGTCTGCCGCTTCAGGCTGTTGCCGCGCTTGATCAGGGCGTTGCCGCATTGTGGGAACGCTACATCGCTCTGCAGGGGTTGCAGGAGGAAAACGATCGGCTGCGGCAGGATATTGAATGGCTTCGGGGGCAAAATAGTCAGTTGCGGGAAGCCGCCTCTGCGACGGAGCGGTTGACTGCTTTGCTGCAGTTCAAGGAACAGGCGCTGCCGATAATGGTGGCGGCTCAAGTGATCGGCCGTGACTCCACGAATCGGTATCGGTCGGTCATCTTGAACAAGGGCGAGAGCGACGGGATCAAACCGGACATGGGCGTGATAACACCGGCCGGAGTCGTGGGGCGGGTCGTGAAGACGACCGGCGCCACGGCCGTTGTCCTCTTGATCACCGATCCGAATAACGCCATCGCCGGCTTGATCCAGCGGACGAGAGACGAAGGAATCGTCGAGGGAACGCGCCAGGGATCGGCGAGGCTCAAGTACATTCCGTTGCTTTCCCGCGTTCGTGACGGGGATCGGGTCGTGACATCCGGCCTCGTCGGAGGGTTCCCGCGAGGGCTCGCGATCGGGACGATTACAACGATCGGGAAGGAGGAGGGAGCGCTCTTTCAGACGGCGGAACTCACTCCAGAAGTCGATGTAGGACGGTTGGAAGAGGTCTTGATCATTCAGCATCCGTATGGGGCCTCGGCCGAATCAGCGGAGAAACGCGAGGCGTCCGGAAAGTCCAAGCCGTGAAGATCCTCCTGTACAGCAGCCTCGTTTTGTTGTTGGTACCCTTGCATACGACTATTCTGCCTCATGTGAGTATCTTAGGTGTCTCCCCTGATGCGGGGCTGGTGGTTGCTGCGCTAGTCGGACTGATCGGAGGAGAAGTTGAAGGATTCGCCGTCGGGGTCGCGATCGGATGGTTGTTGAACATGTATTCGGCGGGGGACCTCTGGCTGAGCTTGGTCATCAATGGCGGTGCCGGGCTTCTGGCGGGCATCATGGGTCGTCAGGTCGCGCAGGTGACGCCCACGGTGCTCTCGCTTGGATTGCTTACGTTATCGCTGATCGGAGGGCTGGTCGCAGTTTTCTCCATGAAAAGCCTGGAGATCTCGGATTCCTGGTGGATGGTTCAATCGGTCGTGCTCCCCCAGGCTTGTTATGATGCTGCATTGGGCGCGGGACTGTTCTGGTTGGTCACTCAACGAATCATGCTCGGCCGGCTGAGGCCGTTGGACCGTCTGTATTCCTATCGGGATCACCCATAAGCGCAGGACAATGGCTACGCTAGGCTCTTTCGAATCCGATCTTGGAGAACTTCAGCGCCGCCTGGTAGTGCTCCGGATCGGCCTACTTCTGGTCGTGGCCTTGCTCGCCCTCCGCCTGTGGCACTTGCAGATCCGTGAGGGGCCGTATTATCGGGATCTCTCAGAAAACAACCGCACCAGGTCGGTCATTCTGGAGCCTGCAAGGGGGCTGATCTATGATCGCAACGGGGTGTTGCTTGCCAATAATGTTCCCAGTTTCAGCCTCTACGTATCGTTGGAAGACGTGAAGGATCGCGAGGAACTCATTCAGAAGATGAACGATCTGATCGGGTTGGACCCCGAGTTGATCAGGAAGAAGTTGGCTATCCGCGGCGCCAAGCAAGTGCCGCGAAAAATCAAAGATCGCCTTACTCTCCGCGAGGCGACGTTGATCGAGTCCCATCGGCTTGATCTACCCGGAGTCATGATTCAGGTAGAATCGCAGCGCAACTATCCCAGCGGGGTAACCGCTGCGCATGTCCTGGGATATGTGGGCGAAGTGTCGGCGGAACAGTTGGAAAAGCCTGAGTATGCCGAACTTCATCAAGGCAGTGTCGTCGGCCAGTACGGAGTCGAAAAGTATTTCGATCGGGTGGTCCGCGGGGAAGCAGGCCAGAAGAGCGTGGAAGTCGACGCGTTGGGGCACGAAAAACGGACCGTGGTGGTGGATCAGCCGAAAGCCGGAGACGATCTCTATTTGACGATCGATGCACGACTGCAAAAAGTAGCCGAAGACTTGTTGGGACAAGAGTCCGGAGCGATTGTGGCCCTCGACCCGACGACCGGAGATATTTTGGCGATGGCGAGCCGGCCGGCCTTCGATCCGAACGTCTTATCGCGCGAATTAACGGGTAAGCAGTGGGTGGAAATTGTCCAGGACGAAGGCCGTCCACTGAACAATCGAGCATCCCAAGGACAATACCCGCCCGGTTCGACCTTCAAAGTGATGATGGCGGCCGCGGCGCTGGAGTCGAAAACGGTGACTCCATCATCGACTGTCCAGTGCAACGGCGGTTATCAGTTCGGCCGCCGGCTCTATCATGATTGGAAAGCCAGTGGGCACGGATCCGTCGACCTGCGGAGAGCATTGATCCATTCATGTGACGTTTATTTCTATACGATCGGGCAACGGATGGGCATCGACACAATGGCGGAATTCGGCCGTGCTTTCGGCCTGGGCCAGGAGACGGGAGTGGAACTGCCATCGGAGCGGATCGGGATCATGCCTTCGACCGCGTGGAAGCAGAAGGCCAAGAACGAGCCCTGGCTGCCGGGAGAAACGATCTCGGCCGCCATCGGACAGGGTTATGTGACGGTGACCCCGTTGCAGATGGCAAGTCTCATCGGCACCGTCGCGAATGACGGGATAACCTTCCGGCCGAGGTTGGTCCGGGCCGTCATGGACCGCGACACCGGTCGGCTCCAGGAGATGGACCCGGAGGAGAAGAGCCGAGTGAAGATCAAAGCAGAGTATCTCAAGCTCATACAAGAGGCGCTGGCCGCCGTGGTGACGGAGGGGACCGCCACGAGGGCCAAGTCCAATCTCGTCTCTATCGCGGGGAAAACCGGCACGGCCCAGACGGCCGCCCTCCGCACGGGCCCCGAGAAAGACATCCCGAAAAAGTTTCGCGATCACGCTTGGTTCGTGGCCTTCGCGCCTGTAGAGAAACCGAGAATCGCCGTTGCGGTACTCGCGGAACACATGGGTCATGGAGGGTCCGCTGCGGCTCCGCTTGCCAAGGACGTGATCGAGAATTACGTCAAGCTGACCGCGCCGGTTTCGTCCCCCGAAGGAAAAAGCGGAGCTGTTGAATCCAAGAAAGCGGGAGCAGGATGATCGACAGGATGATGGACAGGCGGGAGTTCGATAACTTCGACCTTCGCTTTCTCGGGCTGGTCTTCTTGATTCTGGGGATCGGTGTCCTCTCGATCTATAGCGTGACTCACGATCAAGGGACATCCGGTGTTCCGTTCTTTGTTAAACAAATCATCTGGATCTTGCTGGGAACTATCGCGTTCTTCGTCATGCTGATGTGGGACTATCACCGGATCGCCCGGCTCGCGTATCCGGCTTACGCGGTCATACTCATCCTGTTGCTCTATGTGTTGTTTGAGGGGAAAACCAGCCGAGGGGCGCAACGATGGATTCCGATCGGTCCCTTCGCCTTCCAGCCGTCGGAGTTCGCCAAGTTGGTCTTGATCCTCGTGATGGCCCACTACTATTCAAAAGCGCCGCGCGTCGGATGGCTCCAGCGCGTCGTTATTCCCGGCCTCCTGATGCTGCCGGGACTGCTCTTGATCTTGAAACAACCGGATCTCGGAAGCGGCTTGAGCTTCATGGCCGTCTATGCCGCCATGCTGTTGATGGTCGGCATGCGTTCGCAGGCGATCGGTGTCATCCTATTGTTTTCTCTTATGCTTTTCCCCTTCGCCTGGGAATTGATGTGGGGGTCCTTGCATGATTATCAACGACAGCGCATTATGGCGTTCGTCGATCCGAGTTATGACCCCGGCGGTAAGGGGTATCACGCCCTTCAGTCTCGAATAGCCATCGGAGCAGGAGAGCTCACGGGAAAAGGTCTCTACGGCGGGACACAAAGCCAACTGAAGTTTCTGCCTGAGGGGCACACTGACTTTGTATTCTCAGTTTTTGCCGAGGAATGGGGGTTTATCGGGGTGCTTGCGCTGCTGGCTTTGTTCGTCGCCTTGATCTGGCTGTCGATGGAGATCGCCGCGCGCGCTAAGGATGAGCTTGGAGCCCTGCTGGCGGTCGGCGTGATCTGCATGCTGATATTCTGCATGGTGGTGAACATCGGCATGACCGCAGGGATGTTTCCGATCGTGGGTATCCCCCTCCCCCTTATGAGCTACGGCGGCAGCGCGACCGTCATGACGATGGCCTCACTCGGTCTCTTGCTGAACGTCAAGCGACGCCGACTAAGTTTGTTCTATTAAGGATGGAATCGGCCGCGGCCGAAGAGTCGGCGCGGCGAAGAATGTCATGGGCTATCACTGGCGAGACGTCGATCCGATGAGTTCTCGTGTGGAGGGGAGAATCTGGGGCAACCCGCGTTCGTCCTTCACCTCGAATCGTTGGTCTTGCCGAATGGAAGGAGTTTGGTATGGGAGTGGAGATTGCAATAACGGTCGCGCGGGAGGAAACTCGCGTGGCGGTGTTGGACAACGGCGTCGTGACGGATCTTTTCGGAGACCGCGCGAAACACAAAGACTTCGTCGGGAATATCTATAAGGGAAAAGTCGCCAAAGTCTTGCCTGGCATGCAGGCGGCCTTCGTGGACATCGGGCTCGAGAAGGCGGCGTTCATGCACGTTTCAGACCTGTCGGTCGATGCCGAAGCCGGCGATACCTTGATGGACGGGGATGAAGACGACAAGGATAGCGATGACCTGCGTCCGAAGCGGGAGAGCTCAAAGCCCATCGAGCAATTGCTCAGCGAAGGGCAGGAGCTGATGGTGCAGATCTCTAAAGGGCCGATCGGGACGAAAGGTCCTCGCGTCACCAGTTACGTTTCGTTACCCGGCCGCTATCTCGTCTTCATGCCGAACGTAGAGCACATCGGCGTCTCGCGCCGGATTGCCCGCGACGAAGAGCGAAGCCGGCTCAAGGACATCATGAAGCGGGTCCGCCATCCCGGCTGCGGTTACATCGTCAGAACGGTCAGTGAGGGGGTGAAAGAGGATGAATTGCGGTCCGATGTCGATTTTCTGCACGTGCTGTGGCAAGACATCCGCGAGAAACGGGACCAGGAGCCTGCGCCGGCGTTGCTGCACACGGATTTGAGCTTGAGTTTCCGTGTCGTCCGCGATTTGTTCGGGAGAAAAGTTGATCGGCTCTGGATCGATTCGCGCGATGAGTATGAGGCGGTGCGCGACTTCGTGCAGCGGTTCTCCCCCGAGCAGACCTCTCGTATCCATTACTACGAGAAGGACGAGCCGTTGTTCGACCATCTTGGCGTCGAGCAGGAAATGGCTCGGGCGTTGAGCCGCAAGGTCTGGCTGAAGTCGGGAGGCTATCTGGTTATCGACCATACCGAAGCGATGACCGTCATCGACGTCAATACCGGCCGCTTCGTCGGTAAACGCGACCAGGAGGAGACGATCCTGAGAAACAACCTGGAAGCGGCGAAGGAAGTTGCGTATCAGGTAAAACTGCGCGGAATCGGCGGGATCATCATCGTGGATTTCATCGACATGGAGCGCGAAAAAAACCGGGACAAGGTGTACCATGCCCTGGTCGACGCCATGGCTTCCGACAAAGCTCGGACGCGCATTTCCAGAATTTCCGATCTGGGATTGATTGAAATATCCAGAGAGCGGGTCCGAGAGGATCTTCTCCGCTCGCTGTCCGAGCCCTGCCGGTATTGCGAAGGGCGTGGATATACGAAATCGCCCACGACGGTTGCGTACGAGATCTTTCGCGAAATTCGAAAAATCGGGGGCGGGAACGATCAGCAGAAGATCATCGTGGGGGCCCACCCGTCGGTCGCGGTGTTGCTCCAGGATGAAGAACGCCAGGGGCTGGAGGCGATCGAGCAGGAGTTCGCAGCAAAGGTCATCGTCATGCCGGATGACCAGTTGCATCTTGAGCAATACGACTTGGCGGTTCTGTAGCGGGACAGCTGGATCGTGAGGGGACTGAAGACGGAATCAGGAGCCGCAGCGATACGAACATCCGCGCCGCGGACGAATTCCCCCGCGACTCATGCTTCGATCGAGTCGTGGCTCCGATTGCGGGCGATCGAGCGACTCGGCGACCGGACGATTATCCGGCTTATTCAGACTTGGGGAACTCCCGAAGCGGTACTGAGGGCGACTCGCGCCGAGCTGGTTGCGCACGGTTGCGGCGCTTCGCTTGCCGATGCGATTGTCCGGGGTCCCGACGACGATGCTCTCAGGCGCATCGACCGAGAAATGTCGGTTCTCGGCCGGACGTCCGTCGAAGTCCGTAGCGTTCTAGATCACACCTACCCTGCCAGGCTCCGCCAGATTCCCGATCCCCCTCCGCTACTGTATGTCTCAGGGACATTAGTGGAGGCAGATGGGCTTGCCGTCGCGATAGTCGGAACCCGCAAGGCGTCGACGGCCGGCCGTGTCGTGACAGAGGAGTTGGCGAGGGATTTGGCCGACGCGGGATTCACCGTCGTGAGCGGTCTTGCGCGGGGAGTCGATGCGGCGGCCCATCGGGGGGCGATGTCTTGCGGAGGCCGGACGATCGCCGTTCTAGGTTGCGGAGTTGACCTGACGTACCCTCGCGAGCACGAGCGGTTGCGCCGGGCCGTCGAGGAACAGGGCGCGGTGGTCTCCGAGTTTCCGCTGGGAACACCGCCGCACAACGGACATTTTCCGCGCCGCAATCGTATCATCAGCGGGCTCTCCCTCGGAGTAATCGTGGCTGAAGCCGCCGTCAACAGCGGCTCCCTCATTACGGCTCGTCTCGCTGCCGATCAGGGGAGGGAAGTCTTCGCGGTCCCAGGATTCGTGAAATCCGAGACGAACCGCGGGTCAAACGCCCTGCTCAAGGAAGGCGCCACTCTGGTGGAGTGCGCGGAGGACGTCATTGTTTCGCTGGAACCTCAGCTCGATTCATCGCTCAGTAGACTCTTGCGGAGGACGACGCAGAAGGCAAAGAACGAAGACGTGGCCGATGAACGGGAAGAGGCCGTCCGCGCGGCTCTCACGCATGAGCCGCAAACCGTTGACGATCTCGTCGATGTGACGAAGCTATCCGCCGCGACGGTCATGGCCGCTCTCTTATCGCTGGAGATCAAGAACCGCGCGCGACAACTTTCCGGTCGAGGATATTTTCGCGCCTAGCCCGCATTCTTCGCGAGAGTTCGTGGCGAAACCGGGGATGCGTCCGGCGAGTCTGCCCGCCCGGATGCCGGTAGGCGGCATACAGAATCGTCGCAGCGACGTATCGGCGGTAACAGTAGAAGTCAACGTGAATAGCGCAGGCTAACCCCGGACATTTTTCCTCCATGAGTTGCGCCGGCGGACGAATTTTGATACTGATGTTACGGTAAGCGGTCGATTCATCGGAGAGAGTATGGCGAAATCGCTCATCATCGTCGAGTCTCCCACGAAAGCGAAGACGATCACCAAGTATCTCGGTCGCGGCTATACCGTCATGGCTTCCGTGGGCCACGTCAAGGATCTGCCCACGAGCAAGTTGGGAGTCGATCTCGATCGCGACTTTAAGCCGCAATACGTCACGATCAAGGGCAAGTCGAAGGTCCTCGCCGACATCAAGAAGAAAGCCGAAGAGGCGGACAAGGTGTACCTTGCGCCGGACCCGGATCGTGAAGGGGAGGCAATCGCGTGGCATCTCTCCGAAGAGCTGAAGGGAAAGTCGAAAAAGAAAAGCGACGGGAAATTGTTCCGCGTGCGATTCAATGAAATCACCGAACGCGCGATCAAGCAGGCGTTGCAGTCGCCCGAGCAAATAGACATGAAGCTCGTAAATGCCCAACAGGCCCGGCGCGTGCTGGACCGTATCGTCGGCTATCAGGGCAGCCAACTCTTGTGGAACAAGGTTCGCCGGGGTCTCTCGATGGGGCGTGTGCAATCCGTAGCGGTGCGGTTGATGTGCGAGCGAGAAGCGGAGCGCGAGGCCTTTCGGGCCGAGGAATATTGGTCGGTTATCGCGTTACTGGCGGGATCGAACCCCCCGCCGTTCGAAGCCCGATTGCACAGCATCAACGGCCAAGAGGCGGCGATCTCAGACTCGGAGCAGGCCCAGAAGATCGTTTCCGCCATCAGCGGGAAGGCCTTTTCGGTAACGGCGATCGAGCGGAAGGAGAAAAAACGCAATCCGGTCGCCCCGTTCATTACGAGCAGATTGCAACAGGAAGCGGCGCGAAAGCTCCACTTCTCCCCCAAAAAGACGATGACGCTTGCCCAGCAGCTTTATGAGGGCATCGAGATCGGAGCAGAAGGAGCGACCGGTCTTATCACCTACATGCGGACGGATTCTCCAAGAATCTCCCAGGAGGCGATCGCCGACGTTCGGCAAGTGATACAGGACCGCTATGGTGCCGAATATCTCCCTTCGACACCGAACGTCTATAAGACGTCGAAGGCCGCTCAGGAGGCTCACGAAGCCATTAGACCGACGTCAGCGAGTCGAGATCCTGAATCGATCAAGCAATACCTGCAGGAAGACCAATACAATCTTTACAAGCTTATCTGGAATCGTTTCGTTGCCTCTCAAATGGTGCCGGCCATTCTGGATGTGACCCGTGTTGAGACGACACCGGTGGATGTCAAGGACAGGTACCTGTTTCGGTCGAGCGGGACGGTCGTCAAGTTCCCAGGTCACACCATCGTGTATATGGAGGGGATCGACAGGGAGTTGGCGGCGCAGAAACCGAAGCAGGA
>JBBILH010000065.1:0-19003 GCA_037445005.1 Nitrospira sp. | reverse complement strand
ACTCACAGGCATGTTTTCGCGGGGGAATCCCATGATGCCGCCGCTCTCGGGGAAAAACCCTGGAGCCGCCGGAAATCGATCGGAGTCCTCGCAGCCGTTACCGCGCTCGTGGCCTTCATGAGCGAGATCTTGGTCCGTGCCTTGGAACCAGCGGCCCACACGATGGGCATGACACAGTTATTTGTCGGGGTGATCGTGGTCGCCCTGGTCGGCAATGCAGCCGAGCATTCAACCGCAGTCCTGGTCGCCATGAAAAACAAGATGGACTTAGCCCTGGGAATCGCTGTGGGATCAAGCTTGCAAATCGCGTTGCTGGTTGCGCCGCTGCTGGTGTTCGCCAGTTACCTGTTTGGGAGTCCGCTCGACTTGATCTTTACGCCGTTCGAAGTTGCAGCCGTGACGATCTCCGTGCTGATCGTCGGATTCGCGGCGATGGATGGAGAATCGCACTGGATGGAGGGCGTCATGCTGGTCGGTGTGTACGCAATGCTGGCGATCGCGTTCTATTTCCTGCCGGCCTAGCCGTCACCGTTCGCACCAAAACCTTAGCCCTCGTTGATCAATGCAGATGGCAGTGCGCCGGCAGATCCCGGCTCGTCAGAAGTTATCCATATCGATAACTTCCGTTGCGTCCCAAAGATTCTTGTTTTCGGCCTCCGCCAAGGCCTTAATCCGATCGTCTTCGGTTTCTTCTCCAAATGCGGCCTTCTGCGATCGGGCATGACTTGATAGCGCGCTGACCGGCTTGAGATCCGGCGTGCGTCGCCGCTTCTTTTGAGGATCCATATTAACCGGCATCATGACCTCCTTTGCTCGATCGCGATAGTTTCGACCCATGGCGAGCAGAAAGTCAATCCTGGCGACGAAGGTTTGACCGCCGGATCGATCATTGCTACAGTCCACTTCATGCTGGACGCAAGAGTGTGGTGGCCGCTGTTTCCTCTGCTGTTGTTGGTGGTCATCGTTTGCCTAACCTGGGCGCTGGTGATCGTGGTGCGCGGGAAAAGAGATCCTGCGGCGATCTGGCTGCAAGTAGGGGCGTTCTCAGCCTATTTCTTGGCGGCCGCTTCTGCCGTCGCGAGCGAACGCGGAATGGTACCTACCAATCTTCACCGCCCATTCTCAATCCTCACGCAGCTGTGCTTAGTGGCGGCGCTGATTTATCACTGGAGGGGAGACTGTCCTTCACTGCGTCGGCTGAATGCCCTGGCCTGGGCGGGGATACTCTCCGACGGGGCCCTGCATTACCTGATGATCCGGCATTGAGGGTTTTAGAAGAGTTTCTCCGCTATCGTATCCGCGTACCGTCGACCGCTTTTCGTCAGTTTGACTCTTGATTCATGTTGTTCGATCAATCCTCGCCTGTAGAGATCTCCCTCCATGCCGGCCAGTCCCCACTTTTCTAAATGGTCGTTGAAAGCCTTTTTCGGAACGCCGTGAGCTAGTCGCAGACCGAACACGACGGCATCGCGAAGCTGCTCCGCCTGGGTCAGCCTCTCGAGTCCTTCGATCGGCAAGGTATTTGTTGAAAGAATCTGCTCATAGGAAGACAACTCCGAGATGTTTCCAAAACGCACACCGGCAATGTATGACTGCGCGCTCGGACCGAGGCCAAGATACTCGCCCCCCGTCCAATACAAGAGATTGTGTCGGCAGGCGAAACCGGATCTTGCGTAGTTAGAAATCTCATACCGGTCGAACCCCGCTTGGATCAGGACCTCATGCGCCGCTTCGTCCATGGCGATCTGCAAGCTCTCGTCAGGCTCGGGGATAGAATGCCGCGCAATATTGTGAGCCAGTCTTGTTCCAACTTCGACCGTAAGAGCGTAACAGGACATGTGCGTGGGCAGAAGATCAAGAGCACGCGCGAGGGTAGACCTCCAATCTTCAACAGTTTGCCAGGGCAAACCGTACATCAGATCGAGATTGATGTTGGTGAACCCCGCCCTCTTGGCACTTGAGACGGCCTGAAGAGTATCGCCGATCGCAGCAGGGCGCCCGATTCTTACGAGTTCGTTTTCGTCCATCGATTCTGCCCCGAAACTGATTCTATTCACGCCGGCCACGACTAGACGTTCCAAATCGGTTTCAGTGACCGATGCAGGATGAGCTTCGACGGAGATCTCGCAGTCCTTCGTCAGAGGAAACGCCCGTCGAATCTCGGCCAACACTTCAGCGATACGGCGGGATCCTAATACCGTCGGTGTCCCGCCCCCGAAGTAGATCGTGTGAAACGGATCGCCTCCCGACACATTTTGAGCAGCATATGATCGGATTTCCGCGTATAGACCCTCCATGAACCGGGCGGCGCGTCCCTCGTGATAAACTTCGAGATAGAAGGAACAAAAATCGCATCGATTCGCACAGAAGGGAATATGGACGTAAAGGCCAAGGGAACGACTCATGGCTGAATACTGAACGGCCGAGGACGCGACAGATCCCTCGATACGACGACTTCTATCTCATCCGAAACTGAGACGCCACGATTTCTCACATGGCAACGCCACGCTCCGTTCTCCCTCAGGGCTTCGAACACCTGTTTCAGTATTCGGGGCTTTATTCGGACCTCCCATTCACGCAGCCACTGCATTGAGTCTTCCTCCCCACTGTAATCGTCGGGAAAGGTCGCCTCCAGACTGAAACGAAGCATAAACGTCTTTTCTTCTCGATACATGACATCCTCACCCGATTGCGAAGTGGATACGTCGCCCCTATAATATGTCGTGGAAGGAGGACGACGATGCCTATCTTCGAATATGTCTGCCGAGAATGCAAACATCGGTTTGAGTTGCTGATTCAGGGATCGGCACAAGCAGCCTGTCCGAAGTGTCGGGCAACTGCGCTCGACAAGCAATTTTCCGCATTCGGCGTCGGTGCGACGGGAGGATGGATGCCCTCCTCCGGCGGGGGGGCCTGTGGAAGTTGCGGAGACCCTCGTGGCCCAGGCGCCTGCTCAATGAACTAACGATGGAGTCGAACGATCAAGCGGTACGACGCGCCATTGCGGCCATTTCGCAGTCGGACCCGCTCGTGAAACTTGTTCACCAGATCAGTCTGGGACGGATAAAACCGACGGATGCCGGTCTTCAGGCCGTCACAGCCTCCTGGCTTGCCACCTATGGGGCGGCGTTGGGGGGGGCAGGGCTCTCGAAAGCGTCGTTGAGACGCATCGATCCTCAGCCCAGGGTTGATGCGCTGATTCAAGTAGGTGTGCTTAGCTCGGAACACCCGTCCGTGCTCGCGCTTCAAACAACATATAGGCAGATATACGAGAAGGCATCGGACTAATCCTGTGCGATGAGATACTCCTCTACGTTCTTGGCCCTCTGCTTCCTAGGCAGCATTCACTCACCTTCTGCGAGTCTCGCCGAGGAAATGTTCGGCAAAGGCCCTCTCTCTGACCTGTCCTATGATCAATTACATGCCCTCCTCCCATCCGGGACTCGACTGCTGGTCGAAGCTTCCGCTATCGAGCGATTCCTGGCCGACCTCGACGAATCTCCCCCTGACTGGAAGACCGTCTACGGTCACGGACATCACGACCCGGGGCACGATGATCGGCTGTTCGCCCTCAACCGGGAGCGCGACGCCAAACGCATCGGTAACCACGCTCTCTCGGGTCTAGTGACCTTCGCTTGGATCGGCGAGCTCTCGCCGTTCGACCAAACACTGGGAGGATTTTCCGTTTCGCTGGGCCCGAAGTTCGTTTCCACCAGTTGGGGGCTCGTTCGATTCAAGCCTGAAGAAGCACCGGGCAACTTGGTTCTTTTGCCCGAAGGAAGTGACTCGGCAAGGATCCGACTGGAACTAGAACAACACCATCATGTGGAAATAGAAGTCTTGATGACCGGTAGACTCGTGCCCGAGGAAACACTCGTCTATGACTTCTCTCATGAAGAGGAAGGTAGAGGATTGATTATGCCTTTTGTCCGGGTCGAACGTGTCGATTTCCTGCGGCGCCGATGATTCTTCATCGCGCGTATATGCCCTCTCAACACCTGGAATAGACCTTCTGTAACCTGTCAAGTTCTGAACACTTGCACGGATTCGCCTACGGGGACGAGGGGTACGATCGCGGCATCACGTGCTGCCCGTTGCCTCGCCAATCGCGCTGAATTCTTCATCGGTTACCTCTCATCAACTCCCCTCATACGCGGGGCACTGTCCTTGCGAAGAGTTCTTGTTCGTTCACACGATTCCAGAAGATTTGTCCTCACGGAGGTCGATCATGAGAGGAGCGAAATCCGGTCGTCACAACCCCGTATCAAGACGACGCCTCTTTTTCCAAAGCCTTCTCGCATCATTTGCCATCATTGGATTGCAGGTGCCGCAGAGCCTGTGGTTTCAGTCGACAATCTCGACCGCCTATGCCCATGGGGATGGGGCGAAGCATTCTTTGATCAAACCGAACCTCACAAGCGAGTCGATCACGGCGAGGGAAGGAGTCATCCACCAAGATATCAGGCCGATGAGGCGTACTCCGCACTCGAAAACCGAAAAGAAACCACGAAGGTCGGCACAAAAAGAAACACCGTCGTCGACACGACAGTCAGGCCAGGCAAGCACAACCACCGGACCATTGAGTTCACAAAGAGTAGGGGACTCGCCTCACGCGAATACTTCGACCCGCGAAGCCCCCGTGTCCACATTGTCGTCAAAGAGTTCAATGCCAGGAACCTCGATGACGCCGATGAGTGGTGTGTCCACGGTCGCTCCGATGGTGACTTCAGGATCAACAAATACTGCGACCGGTGCGATGGCGGAATCTACCGGATCCTCTACGTCCGGCATACAACTAAACGGCCCTTCTAAACCATCGGGCGGACGCACACTCAATAACATCATTCAGCAAGTGCCCGGGTTGGCCAACTTGGCGGCCGGATTGCCCTTGCCTCCCGTCATTCCCGTGGAACCTCTTGCACCGCTTCCGCCGCCTCTTGCCGCCCCTCAACCTGGATTACCCGCACTTCCACCCAACTGGTTCGCCTATCATGTGGTGAACCGTGTCACATACGGTGGTACGCCAAACCAGCTCAATCATGTGGCGTCTTTGAGGACAACAGCAGATGCGCAGGCCTGGGCTACTTCCTACCTGAAAGAACAGCTCGAACTCGACCCTGGGAGTCCGTGGCCGACCAATTTGCACAATACGACGCCGTTGCCTGCTCCGATTCCCACTCAGGACATCGCTACCGATATCATGCTGTCGCAAGATAAAGGGGATTGGAGAGGCGACGACAGCGACGCCAGCGTCTTATCGCCGAGCTTCAGCCAGCTGCAGGATCACGATCTCATTCGCAAGATGCATAGCCGGCGACAACTTAAGGAAAAGATGGTGTACTTCTGGGACAATCATTTCAATACCAACTACCGCACACACTCGAAGGGACAGTATGAACTGCAAGAAAACGAAACCTTTCGCCGACTCGCCTTTGGGAGATTCTTGGATCTTTTGACAGCAAGCGGCAAGAGCGCCGCAATGATGATTTATCTCAACACGGACGTCAACGTGAAAGAGAATCCCAATGAGAACTATGCGCGAGAGGTCTTGGAACTGCACACCCTCGGTGTAGACGCGAACGGAAACCCCAACGGGTACACGCAGTTCGATATCGTAGAAGCCGCCAAGGCATTCACCGGATGGGACAATACTCCTGATGTTCGCGGAGGATTCCGCTTTGTTGCAAGCCGTCATAGCCCGGGGTCGAAGCTGTTCTTGGGGCAATCGATTCCGTTCAATGGCTCGGATCCCAGCGAAGGGGAGCAGGTCCTCACGCTTGCCGCACGACATCCCTCGACCGCCCGTCACCTGGCAAAGAAGTTGTGCGAATACTTCGTGAGCGACAGCCCGTCCAACGCTCTTATCACTGAAGTTGCGTCGGTCTTTGCGGATTCTGACGGCGATATAAAGAAGGTATTGATCGCAATCTTTACTTCCTCCGAATTCGCCAACCCAGCCAACTACCGTGGTCAGGTGAAAACTCCACTAGAGTATATCGTGGGGATCTACCGAAATCTCGGCGTCTGGTCTTCACGCGATCCGTTCAGGACCAGACTCGTCAACATAGGACAATCGATTTACGAGTTCCCCCCCCCGACCGGGTTTAAGGAGAAGTCCATCGAGTGGCTGAATACAAACGTCTTGTTCCACGAAGCAAGTTTGGCTTACGAGTCCACCATTGCAGGGTTCGGATCGAGCATAAAATACGGCTCGACGAGCAGCGGAGGGTTGATCCGGAATTGGATGGTCGAGCTGAATTTGACGACCGAGGAGCAGATACTTGGACTCTTGACCAATTTGACGGTGGATCGTGTCGTGACCGCTACAGAATATCAACTCTACCTCAACACCATGCGAGCAGGATTGGGCGGCGCCACATTCGACATCCGCCAATCCTCGCGTGAGGAAGCACTGGACCGCACCATGGCGACGATTCTCACCAACCCGCGCTATCTGTATCAGTGAGGTGATCCATGCGGAAGAAGACTTGCCTTAGGAGAGATTATCCTGAGCCCCTCCCTATCGAGAAGGACCCTAAAGAACCTATCTGTGCCTGCTGCGGGGAGTCCGTCGAAATACTGTCTCGCAGAACTTTCTTGCGCCGGGCTATGGGATCCGCAGCCGCCGCCACGTTCTTCAGTCTCTTTCCTGAGTCCCTGCTGCTGCGGAATAAGGCATTAGCCGCCACCAATGCAGGGAAGACCCTGGTTATGGTGTTCCAGCGAGGCGGCAACGACGGGCTTAATACGATCGTGCCGTATTCGGATCCCGAATATTATGTAATGCGGCCAAGACCCGCGAACGGGGGAATCGGCATTCTCCCGCCTGGAACGGGAGATGGGTCAGGTCTGGACCTGCCAGGAACCGGATTCGCCATGCATCCGTCGATGCAGCCGCTCCACCCGCTGTTTGCCAACGGCAGCCTGGGGATAGTCACCCGCGGCGGGTTCGTGGGTTCAACGCAATCACATTTCACAGATCAAGATACGATCGAGCGAGGCATCTTTTCCATGCAGGACGGTTGGCTCAATCGGTACTTACGCGTCGTGCCTGCAGCGGGAACCCCCAATATTCGCGCGGCCGGATTCGGCAGCGACCTTGCCGATTCTCTTCGCGGTCAGGTCCTGGTGCCCGCTGTCAGTAATTTGAGCAGTCTCAGTTTTGCCCGATTGAACGGCGCTAAAGCTCCCCTTGAATCCAATCTACGGGGGATGTACGCGCAAGATCCGGATCTCACGACGACAAATCCATTTCGCGCCTTAGTCCACCAACTGGGCCCAGAAATGCTCAATAGGATCACCGCGATCGAATCAATCGGCCCGGCTGCGCCGCAGAACGGTGCGGTATACCCCAATACGGGTTTCGGCACGCAACTGAGAGATTTGGCCCACTTGATTCGATCCGGAATGGGTTTGGAAATCGCCACAGTGGACATTGGCGGATGGGACACACATGAGGACCAGGGTGGAGGCGGCTCATTTGTTCAGAGTCAAGGAGCAAGACTCGACGACCTCTCCAGAGGGATCCGGGCATTCCACGACGATCTGGGTCCTTTGATGAGCAACGTCGTCGTCATGGTAGGAACAGAGTTTGGACGGACTGTTCGGCAGAATGCCAGCAACGGGACGGACCATGCCAAAGCCACGACTTGGTTTCTGCTCGGCGGTGGAGTCAAAGGAGGCCTGTACCACGGCTCAGGCTGGGTTCCGTCACTGATTCCGGCAAATCTTGATCAAGGACGCTACATCGCTCCAACCATAGAGTTCCGAGATATCTTTTCCGACGTCCTCGTCAGGCATTTCGGCGTCAGTACCGGGGAACTGGGAGCCATTTTCCCCGGTCATACTCACAGGCCCGTTGGCTTGTTCGGATGACGATCAGAACGCGTCTTTGGCACAACGAAAGCCGGTTCCGCTCGGCCGGCTGTCGATCGTCCCCCAGTCACGGTCGCTGGTCCGAAGGCTGATGGCCGGTTTCAACCACGAACCTCCGCGCATTGATTTTATCGCCCCCCGTTCGGGTCCGGTAGGATTGGCGAGGGGAGCGTTCCTATAGTAATTTGGATCATACCAATCCTCGACCCATTCCGCTGCGTTACCAGCCATGTCGAATAGTCCGTACGGACTGGCGGACTGCAAAAAGCTTCCGACCGGAAGAGTGAGCACTTCGCCGTTGATTCCCTTTTCCTTGGCAATGCTGGCTCCTTCACCTTTCCCCCAAAACGCATCCCAATCCGCGCCGCTTGAGAATTCGATCTTTCGGCCGGCCCAATAGCTGGCGCTGTTGGCCAGTCGATGGTCCCATTCATTCCCCCACGGGTACCGGCGTCCGTCTGTACCTCGTGCCGCTTTTTCCCATTCAGCTTCGGTGGGCAGTCGCTTCCCGGCCCACCTGCAGTAGGAGTTGGCATCCATCCAACTTACATTGACAACAGGATGCCGTTCGATCCCTTTGATCGGACCGGAATGCACCCACAGCGTGGCGGAGGGCATATTGTTTTCAGGCACGGCATGCCCAGTGGCTTCGACGAACACCGCATAGTCGCCCTGAGTCACCTCATACCTGTCGATATAAAACGCGCCCACCATAACTCGCCGGAGCGGATGTTCATCCGGCAAGCCATCGCCGTCCGTCGCTGTGCCCATGAGGAATTCTCCTCCCGGAATGAGCACCATATCAACTTTGGAATGGTCGGCCAGAACTGGTAGGGCGACACAATTGAAAGACAGCGCAAGGACAATCAGTAGAAACGAACCGCGCATCACAGTCGGATTTTCTTCACACCGCAGGCTTGTGCCACTTCGTCTCGATAGGCAGTCCACAACCTCAGACATCTCCTCAAGCACCTCAACACGGATTGCTGTCGCATGCCGGTCGTCGCATAATTGACGACCATGTCATAGGCGTCATGCCGATGACCAGCTTCGACTTTTTGGTGGGCTCGGATGAGGTCCATGGAACCCGGAGAGACTCCGTAATGCATGACCAGCGGATGTTCCCGGATGAGAGATTCGATTTCCGCCGCATTCTTCGGTCTGGCGCCGCTCAATAACTCCTTGCGATCCTTCACACTGCCTTCCACGAAGACGGTCAGCGCAGCAGCTCCAACGATCCAATCGGTTCCGCGGGTCAGGCGATCAAGCCATGCGCGATATCGCCGGGCTGCGGCACGCAATCGAACCGTTTCAAACTCCGACCGAGGAAATCCCAAGGCCTCCATCATGGTCAAGAATAATTCAGGATGAGACTGCCCGAGAGACAATCCACCGGTATCCTCCTCGTATATGTTTTCTGCTAGCATGCGGCGGACCGAAGCCGGTGGACCGAGCCCGTGAATCCTAGCAAGCATGACCGGAAAATCCCGCACATAAACACCGTACTCTTGCTGAAAATGCACCATCAGCCTTTCGACGGGGACGCGGCCTTCGGCGAACGCGGGCCAAGCCCAATGGTGCTTCCGGTCCATAATGCGCAGGATTTCTTCCTGAAAACTGTTCTTCGTCATTGCGGAAGCCATCGTTGTTGCCTTCCCGTTACAGGGCTCGATACAATCGGTTTACGAGGTCGGAATGAAGCCTATTACCGTTCAAAATCCCGAGGAAATCCTTTCTCTCTTGGCTGACGTCGCTCTTCGAGGGTCCGGATTCGTCACCGAATGTCTTATGGATTATGTCCTCGACGAGGGATTTACAGAACCCATTTATTTCAACGCCAGCGGCGACGACCCAGATGCTTACTACAAGGGACATGCGCCGGCCTGGGCGGTCTATCAGGTCAGGGAGTGGAAGCGTGTCCTCACGATATCAGGAGGATCAGGAAAGGCGCGCAGGGTCCAGATCACTGAAACTCCATGACACAGATTCAGTGTATGGCTGACGTGAGCAAAAATCAACGAATGGAAAGAGTTTTACTCCTGCAGTTCCCGACCGAGGCAAGAATTCGATGCAACTTATTCCGTTGGCGCACTCACACGACATCAACGAATTGATTCTGCTCCAGAGTCTTCTCAATGGAAGCGGGATTGAACACGTCGTCCGACATGCAAATATCTGCAGTCTCTACCCCGGTTTGCCCGGCTTCGGCTCCCAAGTGCTGGTCAGAGAGCATGATGTGTCAAGGGCCAGAGACCTATTGTTCCGACTTCAGCTTGACGTGCGAGAGGTTTCCACTGAAGGAGGGAGCGACAAATAAAATTAGGAATTCGACTTATGAGGGTTTGGAGGGGTTGGAGAAGGACGACGTTCTCCAGAGCCTTGAAACCATCCGCCGATCAGTTTCCCTTCTTCAAAGTATAAGTAGCGGTGCTTGACCACTGCCGTATTTTCCCAATCCTCGAAGATCCACTCTTCCTGACGGATGCCGTCCTTTGTAAAGGTCGTGTTGATTGTTTGCGGTCCTCCCCACGACTGCAGGACCTGCTCCTTGGACATTCCGACGATCACCCGGTGCCCTTCGATATGTTTCTGGAAGTCCGGATCTCTCATCTGAACGACGAGAGGCCACACAATTATCAAAAAAGTGAAAACGGCCAATCCGAAATAAATGACAAGCCGAACTGGCCTTTGGCGAATGAACGATTCTGGTTCAGCAGTGGTCATCGCTTCCATACGGCAGTCTCATCCCCCAGTACCTTCACCCGCATTCTTCACAATAGTTCATGACGAGAGACCGCGGGAACGCCACGCGAAACAACCGTGCGGGGCCGCGAGAACCTGAGGCATACCTGAAACAATATGTCGAGGAAACGATCGGCGAGCCCGCAGGCTTGGATGCCGGCAGTCCGCATACAGCCTAGTCGCAGGGGTGTATCGGTGTTTGCAGTGGAAGCCATCGCGAACAATGCGGGTCAGGTTAGGCAGCATCGTAGCAAGTGACGCTCCGACACGTCAAGGCTTCACAAACTATTTCCCTGTTGAATCAACAAGATATAAGACCCGTTATACTGTATATATTATGGATATTTGCTTTGCGCCACCCTTTGGTCGAGTTCATTGCGTGACAACTACCTTCCTCGTTGTTCTAGCTCTACTCGCCATTTGCTTACTTCCTGCCGGGGCTGAAAAGGTCATGTATACCTATACCGATGATCGCGGACAGCCGGTGATTACCGACGACTACTCCAGCATTCCCAGTGATCGTCGAGCCAAGGTGACAGTAAGAGGCGAAGCTGAAAAATCCGGTTCCCCGAGCCCCTTCTCCTTACAGAGGATTGACGAATCGATCAAGTCGCATGCTCGAGGGTTTGTTGAATTTATCGGCGGGAAAGCTATCGAGATCCCCGGCATGTCGTTACACCAGTCGAAAATCTTAAACTATGCTGGGATTATTGTGATTGTCTGCCTTTTGGGCATGAACCTTAGCCGAGGACAGGGCATTAGATTCCTATCGCTGTGGTGTCTGATCATGACCTGCATCGGAACCCCTCTTCTTCTCTACACCTCCCAAGACGGCCCTGCCGACATCATGAAAAAGAAAGCCGCTCAGATTGAAGAAAAGCACTCTCAGCGCATGCAATAGCCCTCTTGGCTAAATTCGATCTCATACATTCTGTTTGAAATCTACTCCGCGTATTTCGGTAGCGGTATCTTCTTGACTTGGGTCGGTCGCGAGGGGATCTGAGTTTGAGAAAATTCCTTGGAGTAAGGGTTCATGATGGGGTCGTGTGTATGCCGCTGTCGTTGCCTGACAAGATCTAGACTCTGCGTGCTGAACTCGAGCCTATCGATTGGTGATCTGGTCGAAAGCGGGTCTGGCAGTCCTTGCAGAGAAAATAATTGAAACGCCAATGTCCATTCGCGCTGATCCTTTCCGGCGTCTCTCACAATAAATCGGGCCTGCGATGAAGGCGCGCCTTTGAACAGCAAGATCCAGATGTTTGATCGAAAGGCTGGCGACGATGGATCTTCAGAGGGGCGGAATTCCGGCACGAGCGAGGGCACCTGCGCAATCGGCACAGAAGGGGAGAACTCCACGTCGACAAGACGGACGTACAGCGTCCGGTTTTCGCTCTGATCGCCCGGGTCGAACATAAAGCTGAAGGAATATCGGACTTCGATGCCGTCCCGCTTAAATACGTATACATCTTCCCCATTTTCAGGCGAGACCAGCTTGCGATAGTATTTGTCCCAATCAGTAATGGCATAGTAGTTGAACACCCTCAAGGCGGACTTCCGGTCCCGAACCGCTTGCGGCATCCCCAATTTCTCATGAAGTTCCGCTTGGGTCAGCCCAAGGAAGCCATCTTCAAAATACGGAGCGCCTTGGACTGGACCGGCAAGACATACCATGCACACAACGGTGAGCGCACCGTAAAAGGCGGGATTGAGGCGATTTCGGATGCGCAGGAGCAAGGCTTTCTCTCCAGCTCAATGCATCGTATCGGTGGGTAATACCTCTGTCAAGGCGTGTTCGGTGTTTTAGTTGCCGCTCGGAATGGTTACCAGTATGATGACCCCGTCGTATTCACTTATGAGGAAAGGCTCTTGTGATCACGCTTGAATCAATACTTCGCGAGCGTATCGTCATTCTCGACGGCGCAATGGGAACCATGATCCAGCAGCGGAAACTGGATGAGGCAGCATTCCGTGGGGAACGGTTCAAGGATTGGAAGAAGGATCTCAAAGGCCATAATGACCTGCTCAACATCACACAACCGGCCATTATCGAGGACATCCATCGCCAGTATCTCGAGGCCGGAGCCGACATCATCGAGACGAACACCTTCAACTCCCAAGCCATCTCGCTGGCGGACTACCTGATGGACAAGCTGGCCTATGAGCTGTCCAAGGCCGGGGCAGAATGTGCCAAACGAGCGGTTGAAAGTGTTCAAACCGCACAGCCAAGCCGACGGTGCTTCATTGCAGGAGCGATCGGTCCGACCACGAAAACTTCATCAATATCGACGGATGTAAACAACCCTGGCGCTCGTGGTACGACCTATGAGGAATTGGTTAGCGCCTATGACGAGCAGGTACGCGGCTTGTTAGATGGCGGCGTCGATCTGCTGTTGGTCGAGACCATTTTCGACACGCTGAACGCAAAAGCGGCGTTCTTTGCGATTCAACAACTCTTTGCGTCCGGTGCCCGCCGCGTTCCCATCATGGCCTCTGTCACGTTCATTCAAGCGGGCAGCAATCGCGGCGTGACCGGCCAGACGGTCGAGGCCTTTTGGAACTCCATCTCGCACGTGCCGCTTCTCAGCGTGGGCATGAACTGCGCGCTGGGGCCAAAGGAAATGAGGCCGTTGATCGAAGAATTGTCGCAGATCGCCCCGATTTACATAAGCGCGCATCCCAATGCCGGCCTGCCGAATCCGTTGTTACCAACGGGATTTCCAGAAACGCCGGAATCGCTCGCGCCGCAACTCCGTGAATGGGCGAGCAACGGGTGGCTAAACATCGTCGGCGGATGCTGCGGAACCACGCCGGCCCATATCAAGTTGATTGCCGGCGCCGTGCGCGGCGTGAAGCCGCATGTGCGCTCGACCGTTCCGCCGTACACTCGCCTGAGCGGTCTCGAAGCGGTCACCATCCGTCCTGAATCGAACTTCATCAATATCGGGGAGCGGACAAACGTGACCGGCTCGCCAGCGTTCGCCAAGCTGATTCTCGCCGGCAATTACGAAGCGGGGCTCTCTGTGGCGAGGCAACAGGTCGAAGGCGGCGCCCAGATCATCGACATCAACATGGACGAGGGCATGCTGGATTCGAAGGCGGCGATGGAGAAGTTCCTCCGTCTCGTCGCTTCAGAGCCGGACATCTGCAAAGTGCCGATCATGGTCGACAGTTCCAAGTGGGAGGTGCTGGAGACAGGTCTGCGCAATATCCAAGGCAAGGCCGTCGTCAACAGCATCAGCCTCAAGGAGGGCGAGCAGAAGTTTGTCGAACAGGCCACCCTGATCCGTCGCTATGGGGCAGCCGTGATCGTCATGGCCTTCGACGAGAAGGGCCAGGCGGACACGCTGGAGCGCAAGAAGGAGATCTGCGCGCGTTCGTACAAGATTCTCACGGAGCAGGTCGGGTTCCCGCCGCAAGATATCATTTTCGATCCGAATATCCTGACGGTGGCGACCGGGATCGAGGAGCACAATAACTATGCGGTGAATTTCATCGAGGCGACCAGGTGGATCAAACAGAACCTCCCCGGAGCCAAGGTCAGCGGAGGCATCAGCAACATCTCCTTCTCTTTCCGCGGCAACAACGTCGTGCGCGAGGCGATGCACGCGGCATTTCTGTATCACGCAATCAAGGCCGGTCTGGACATGGGAATCGTGAACGCTGGCCAATTGGCCGTTTACGAAGAGATTCCTAAAGACTTGCTTGAGCTTGTTGAAGACGTGCTCCTGAACCGGCGTCCCGATGCGACCGAGCGACTCGTAAACTTTGCCGAGACCGTGAAGGGCAAGGACAAGGTCGTTGTGAAAGACGACGAATGGCGTAAAGGCACGGTTGAGGAACGGCTGTCGCATGCGCTCGTGAAAGGCATCACCGACTACATCGACCAGGATACGGAAGAGGCCAGGCAGAAATATCCCGCTCCGCTGGCGGTCATCGAAGGGCCGTTGATGGCCGGCATGAACGTCGTCGGCGACCTCTTCGGTTCGGGGAAAATGTTCTTACCGCAAGTCGTTAAGAGCGCCCGCGTGATGAAGAAGGCCGTGGCCTATCTCATGCCCTTCATGGAGGAGGAAAAAAAACGCCTCGGCAATTATCGATCGCAAGGCAAGGTATTGCTTGCCACGGTGAAAGGCGACGTGCACGACATCGGGAAGAACATCGTCGGCGTCGTGCTCGGCTGCAACAATTATGAAGTGATCGATCTCGGGGTGATGGTGCCGTGTGAAAAGATTCTGGCTGCGGCGCGGGAAAACAAGGCGGACATCGTCGGCCTGAGCGGGCTCATCACGCCGTCGCTGGATGAGATGGTGCATGTGGCGAAAGAAATGACGCGCGAAGGGTTCGACGTGCCGCTGCTCATCGGCGGCGCCACGACCAGCAAGACTCACACGGCGGTGAAGATCGCCCCGTCCTATGGCCCGGGCGTGGTCCACGTGCTGGACGCCTCGCGCGCAGTCGGTGTGGTAGGGAGTCTGGTGAACCAGACACAGAGGGCGGGCTTTGTGAAACAGGTGAGGGACGACTACGATCGGGTGCGCCAGGCGCATCAGGATCGGGAACCGAAACCTCTGCTGTCGATCGGCCAGGCCCGCGCCAACAAGCTCAAGATAGATTGGGCCACCGCCGAGATCCCGCAACCGCATTTTACCGGCATTCGAGTTATTCCCCGGCAGCCGCTCGCAGAACTCGTCCCCTTCATCGACTGGTCTCCCTTCTTCCATACCTGGGAGCTTAAGGGACGCTATCCAACGATTATCGACGATGCGACAGTCGGGACCAAAGCCAAGGAACTCTTTGACGACGCGCGCCGGTTGCTGGATGAAATAGTTCACAAGGAACTCCTCCTGGCGAAAGGCGTCTATGGATTCTTTGCTGCGGCGGCGGTAGGTGACGACATCGAGGTTTACAAGGATGCTTCTCGTACGGCCGTGCTGACGACCCTCCATACGCTGCGCCAACAATCGGAGAAGCCGCAGGGCCAACCGAATCTCGCCTTGTCAGATTTTGTTGCGCCCAAAGAAACGGGCTGCAAGGATCATATCGGGGTCTTTGCCGTGACAGCGGGTATCGGCTTGGATGAACTCTGTTTAGGGTTCGACAAGGACCATGACGACTACAATTCCATTATGGCGAAAGCCTTGGCGGATCGGCTCGCTGAAGCCTTCGCGGAATATCTTCACAAGAAGGTGCGAGGCGAGTGGGGTTACGGCAAAGATGAACGATTGACGAATGACGATCTAATTCGTGAAAAGTACCGTGGCATCCGTCCCGCGCCCGGCTATCCGGCCTGTCCGGACCATACTGAGAAGCGGTTGCTGTTCGACATCTTATCCGTTGAAAAGAACGCCGGCATCACGCTGACCGAAAGCTTCGCCATGTCGCCCGCCGCCGCCGTGAGCGGCTTCTATTTCGCCCAGCCAGAGGCCAAGTACTTCGCTGTCGGCAAGATCGGCAAGGACCAAGTCGAAGACTACGCCCGCCGCAAAGGCATGGACCAGCGCCAAGTTGAGCGATGGCTCTCGCCTAATCTGAATTATGAACCGAAGTGATTGAAATGAATCCGGGTTAGGAAACTTCTGCCAGAACCGGCTGCCGTGCGGGCCTTCCGACGGCAGACGTCAAGGCCGACCGCAGTTGCCGATACCGCTCTTCAGCCCATCGATTGAATTCATCCGAATCGGTAAACACCAATTCCCAGGCCTTGACGGCATCGAGCATCAATAGTTGCTGCGGCTGACCGTTGCCGGAGAAATAGACGGCTAGCACCGCCGATTTTCCTGTCAAGCTGATGTCGGTGAATACATGCACCATGGCTCCAGCTGGCATGGTCACCTCACGGGAAGCCGCTTCGACCAGCGGATGATACATGCGGTGGAGAAACTGAGATGTGACCTCGAATGCGTTAATGGTTCCAAGAAGTCGCGGATTAGGCTTCTCGCCGAAGAGATTCTCCGTCAAATATGTCGCAGCCTCCCACGTCGGCATCACGCCCGATGTGACCAACGCTTCACAGAGGTAGGCGATCCAGTTCCGCGTAACTCCGCTTCGCCTTGTCGAGACGCTCTTTCTGGCCATTCGCAATCATCCTTTCTGCGGGCTCATGAACGGTGGGTACGAAGCCTGAACGGTAGAACGTTTGGCCGTACCGATGTGATGAGGAAAGTATATCCCGGTGTAATGTACGGTCAATGAAATGGAGAAATCCCGAAAGGAGAAGTCTACGGTTCTTGGGGCAACCCGAGGGGCGGCTTATCGGCGTACTGCTCTTGAATTCGCTTGATGTCTGGAAGAGAGGCGAGGAACACGTCCAATAGTTCTGGATCAAAATGTTCACCACGATGTTTGCTCATGAGATCAACGGCATGATCGAATGCAAACGCCGGCTTGTAAACACGGGCAGTTGTGAGGGCATCGAACGCATCGGCGATGGCCGCAATACGGCCTTCCACCGGAATAGCTTCACCTTTCAACTGCCGTGGATATCCACTGCCGTTCCATCGTTCATGATGCGTTAAGGCGATGGTTGCAGCGACGTTCAAGATCTCCGCATCTGAACCGGCCAGGATGCGGTAACCGATCTCGGCGTGTTGGGCGATCACGTTGAACTCATCCTGGGTGAACTTGCCGGGTTTGAGCAATACGTGATCCGGGGTCCCGATCTTGCCAATGTCATGCATCGGGCTAGCGGTTCGAATAAGGTCACATCGTTCAGCGGACAACCCGTACCGCCGGGCCAGTAATTCGCAGTAGTGGCTCATTCGCTGAATGTGCTGGGCCGTCGCGCTGTCACGGAACTCTGCGGCGATTGCCAAGCGCTGAATCGTTTCTTCACGTGATAAACGGAGCTCTTTTTCACTTCGCTCGAGCCATTCCAGCGCCTGCTGCAAGGCCATGGTTCTTGTTCTGACAATATCTTCGAGATTGTCGCGATGTAATTTGTTTTCGATCTCCAGACGGCGACGACGTAATGCGTTGGTGACGTTGATCAATACCTCGTTGGATTCGAAAGGTTTTACGACGTAACCGAAGGCGCCCATGTCCAGCGCGGCATTGGCCAGCACAGCACTGTCGAGCCCGGTCACCATGATGGCAGCCGTATGCGGATATTGGCCGAGGATGTTTCGAACCAAATCCATGCCGGACTCGCCGGGCATATTTACGTCGCACAGGACGAGAGCGTAGTGCGATTCAGACAATTTCTGGCGTGCTTCCTTGGCATCGGAAGCCAAAGACGCCTCATACCCATGTGACTCAAGCATGTAGCCGAGCAGCCGCCGGATAGGTTCTTCGTCATCGATCACAAGCACTCGCTTGAGATCTATCAATGATTGTTGGCCGGCACGATCAAGGAGCAATGTCATAATCAGAAAGCCCTACTGTACAGTTGTCCAGGTGGCGCTGAAACGTGAACGGAATTCAAGTCTTTCCTATGGGGCAGTGTTTAAAGAACTCTAAATCGGGTGCACCTTTTATGCCACTTATTTGTCATTTTTCGACTTGAGTTACTGCGCTTCACCACTTCGTCGGTTTATTCCCCTAATAACTGAAATTTACAATGACTGTGTACGGTTTCCCCGTTTCGGTCACAACAGTTACATGGCGAGAGGCCGCACGACGCGTCATGCGCCGAACGGAATTTGTTCAGTTCACAAGCAGAATTGTACAAACGCTGGCGATTGGTCGCGCTTCTCCGATATCGGCCTTTGTGTTTCGTTGCGATTTGACCGATCGTCGCCTATAATGCCACGATCGTTCATTGAGGAATTCACAGATGAGTGGTACTGGAAGCGTGCTTCGAGTCGACGGACGGCGAAAAGATCAGGTTCGCCCCGTGAAGATTACGAGAAATTTCATCAAACATGCGGAAGGGTCGGTATTGATCGAAATGGGCGACACAAAGGTTATTTGCACTGCCTCTGTCGAAGAAAAAGTCCCTCCGTTTTTGAAAGGCAAGGGCACAGGGTGGGTCACCGCCGAGTATGCGATGCTGCCGAGGTCCACTCATGAACGCTCGCCCAGAGAAGCCGTGCGAGGCAAGCAAGGGGGACGGACGCTCGAGATCCAACGACTCGTCGGCCGCGCGCTACGGGCCGTGACGGACATGTCGCAACTCGGCGAGCGGTCGATTTTGATAGATTGTGACGTTATACAGGCCGACGGGGGGACCAGGACGGCCTCCATCACTGGATCATTCATCGCATTGGCCGACGCCTTAGCCAGCTTGAAGTCGCGCGGATTGATCAGGAAACGTCCGCTCACCGACTACCTCGCCGCCATCAGCGTCGGCAAGGTTGGTGGAGAAATTCTCGTCGATCTTGCCTACAGCGAAGATTCCATGGCGGGGGTAGACATGAACCTGGTGATGACCGGCAAAGGGCAATTCGTC
>JBBILH010000064.1:0-19337 GCA_037445005.1 Nitrospira sp. | reverse complement strand
GGGTCCATCACATATGGTACACTTCTTTTCACGCAAACACCTTAGAGGAGCACACACCATGCCCGCAGCGAATCCGCGCGTCAACGTGGTCCTGGAAGAACCGGTCTACGAAGGGCTTCGCCGCTGGGCCAAACGAGAAGGAGTTTCGCTGTCGCTCAAGGTGCGGGATCTCGTCAAAGACGCGCTGGACGTCGAAGAAGACCGAGCGCTCGCGAGTCTGGCGAAAGCTCGTGAACAAACCTTCGACCGGAACAAGGCGCTGACGCATTCGCAAGCCTGGGCCCCTCTCAAGCGATCGAGACGGTAAGTGCCCTTCGAGCTTCGGTATCACCCTGCCATCGCTGACGAAGACATCCCTCGCATTCCGCAAAACCTCCATCGGAGAATAGCCGGTGCCATCGAGGCACGATTGACTCACGCCCCGCACCACTACGGAGCGCCCCTTCGCAAAACCTTAAAAGGCTACTGGAAGCTTCGCGTCGGGGACTATCGTGTCGTGTACAAGATCGAGAGAAATGCCGTGTGGGTGTTGGGGATTCAGCACCGCAAAACGGTCTACGAAGACATCCTCCAAAGACTCCGTGACCAAGGGTAGATACTCGCTCCTGTCAGGCCTCGTCAATCCGCCACCTCAACCTGACCCCTTCCTGGACCCCCGGTGGAGACTTCTTCGCCATGACGGGAATCCACTCGTCAGCAACTTGATTCCAGGCGACAACGCCAAGTAGGCAGGCCGTAGGTATGGCGTCTCGATAAGTCAATACTCATGCCTGACCCCAACTCTTCGAAGCAGAGTCCAATGTGGCGCGAGAAAGAAGAGGTCTTGCGCAGTGTGCCCGGGGTCGGGCCCGTGCTCACGACGACGCTCTTGGCCAACCTCCCCGAGTTAGGGAGCTTAACTCGCAAAGAGGTCGCGGCGCTCGCGGGCGTCGCCCCCTTCCCACGTGACAGTGGCACGCTCAAGGGACGACGGGCGATCTGGGGAGGGCGCGCCCACGTGCGGGCGGCGCTCTATATGGCGGCGCTGGTGGCGAGCCGGAAGAATCCGGTCATTCGCACCTTCTATCAACGCCTCTGTCAGGCGGGGAAGGCGAAGAAGCTTGCGTTGACGGCGTGCATGCGGAAGCTGCTCACGATTCTCAATGCGATGGTGAAAAGCGGGACGCCCTGGCGCGGGAGCGTGTGTCAGCCGGCTTGATTTTCAAAACAGTTGCTGACCCCTTCCTGCCCGCATCCTGCTAGACACTGTGCCGATCGCGATCCCCAGGTTCAGAAAAGACTCCCGGTACATTTTCTCTTCTTCTGCTTAGCAAAAAATTGAATTCCATTGCCTAAGCACTTTTTGATTATCAAATCTCAACTCGTATCCTTTACACCAATGATAACCAAATCCTCCGAATTCCTTGTATCGGTAAAGCCACACTGTTTCGCCTGCGGTCAGTGTCCGCACCTCAGTAGGCAATCCCAACTTTTGTCTTATTTCCTCCTGAGTAGCTTTTCCTGTCATTTCATCAAGGTATTCGACCTTCCAAGAAGTACAGCTTACGAATGTGACACTGAAGCAAAGCAGAGACCACAGCCCAATTTGTTTCTTCATTGGCTTGCGTAACTCATAACCTGCATGATCCTTGAGAATTACCCGATGTCAATTGATTCGCGATCGTATCCGCTATATTAGTACCTCGATAACTCATTTCACACCATGGGCATAGTTGTACCCATCGGGAGCCACATATGAGTTGTTAATCGTCTGAATGATCTTAATAGACCGTCCCAGATTACCATCCGCTTCTGCAACACGTAAGGCACTCATGTCTCCACTTACCATACGGAAGTTGCCATCGGAATCTCCCAGCATGTAGTCGGCAGTCCCCTGCTGAATGGTAAATCCACCAGCAGCGCCAATTCCTCCGTACACCAGGCCAATCACATCAAGCAAGGACTCCTGTCCCAATCCCTTTCCTGCACTTCTCAGAGATCCCGAGACAATATGGTCGAAACTTCCCTTTCCCCCTGCATAAGCAGCTACCGCTCCAGAGCCGGCATTTAGAACCGTTCCTGCAGCTATGTTTGCTCCTAGATATTTTCCTGCCTCTGCCAGGTATTGAGGGGATACGAAATCGGACCACCCACCCAGAGCTGGAGCTTGCATAGCGCCATTGACATATCCGGTCAAGGCACCAGTAGCCGCACCTATTCCTGAACCGACGAGAATTCCGCTGCTCAAATCGCCGCCATTTCTCGAAGCACTGTAACCACCGAGAGCACCGCCGCTCGACGCACCAATGGCTGCCCCGTAAATCGCTGGAGCGGCGGCACCACACCCACCACCTGTGGCTACAGTGCATGCGACTGCCGCTGCCGCAGTCCCTACAACGATTTCGCTTGCCAATACATACCGTCCGCTCTTTGACTGAGTAAGAACAGCCCCGCCCCCGAGTATGGCCATGTGCGGCCCAATGATTCCTCCCGTAAATGCTTGAATTGCGACCCCAATGATAGCCGTTCCCATATCTCCAAACGCCCGTTTGAAGAACTTCCCAATCTTAAAATGCCCCGTCGGATCGGTGTAGAGCAGCGGATTATTCCCCGCATAGCTGTACCGATTGAACTCCTGTGGATCATTCGGTTTCGGCACAATCGTATCTGCACTGATAAATCGTCCGAGTTGCGGGTCGTAATACCGTGCCTCGTAGTAGTAGAGGCCGGTGGAATCGAGTTCCTTGCCCGTGTACTTGTAGGGGACATCGACGGCCGGGGTCGTGAAACTCTGATTCGTGCGTGTGGCCCCGTACGGATAGTACGTGAGGGTTTGCACCTTGGCCCCCGTGCTGTCGGTGATGACCGTGCTCGAGCCCAAATGATCCGGATGCCAGAAGTGTCGAGAAGAACAGGTGTCGGGAATCTTTTCTGATTGTGGAACGGTGTCTGGCCCACCTCCCCCGCCTGTCGTGAGCCCGTCGAACGGCGCGCGGCCCACCCTCTCCTCGCCGCTCTCACTCGCCTCGCCCCCATCGCTTCATTTACCCTCCTGCTAACCTTCCCAAATAGTCCAAGGGAGTCTATCCTGCGCCAACTCTCTGAACCGCCTCGAAATGAACGCTGCGCCCATTTCTGCCTACGTCCTGACACCCCATGCTCGCTGGGAACGATCCGTGCGATACTTTCAGCACCAGAGCAACGAATTGACGACGGTTTTTCCGTTTCGTTCAGGTTCCGGCGCAATGCCTCAAAATCTCCTGAGCTGCCGCTCGCGCCGGCGCATGGCCTTGGGCAACTTGCGCGGATTGCCTTTCTTCTCCGGGCCCCGATTCGGCCGAAGGTCGTCTCCGCGATCCAGTTCTTTGTGCGGGACGAGTCCGGCGGCCGCCGACAAGCCTCGCAGTTTTCCGGCAAACTCCTGCGCCTCCATGACGAACGCGCCGTGCGCATGAGCCGTCGCCACGATTTCGCGATCTGAGCTGACGACGGCGCAGCCGGCGCCGTACCGGCGCGCGAGCCGTTGAACGACCTGGTCGGCCTTCTCACCGCGTTTGGAATAGATGATCTCGACGCCGGATCGCAACTCGCGGCCTTCGACCGCGTGGCCCTGCCGCCAGCCGTCGAAGACGATGGTGATCGCGTGGCCTTTACGATGCCGATAGGCGGCTATATCCTGAAGGAGCGCTTCTCTCGCCGTTTCCGATCGGGAAGAGGAGTGAACGGCGAGCAAATTATACCCGTCGATGACGAGATGCGTCGCCATGGGAAAACCTACGCCGTGATTGTGCCGGCTGTCAATCGGCCGGTGCGTCCGATGGACGCCCTTCCCCTTGACAACCCCGGATTCTTTTGAGACATAGAAGGAATTCCCTTCATTCAGCGGAACGCCATGCCATCAGCCTTGTGGAGGATTGTCACCACCCTCGTCGCGGTCGGACTGACGGGGCTCTGCGTTCAGGGTCTCGATCGCTCGTGGGACTCATCGGCCTGGGCGGCAAGCGGCGAGCCGTCGTATTCGCATCAGAAGAAAACGAAGCGAACAAAAGGCTCGCAGGCCGGCATGGTCCCGGTCCCCCTCCGACTGACCACCATCGAGAATCTCCGAACGGCAACCTCGTCCGGCGTGACGAGATTGGTGCTCGATCTGGACCGCCGGACGAAGGTTCCGAAGTCTCCCACATTCCAGAACGAGGGCCTGACGATTGAACTCCCCAATGCCACCCTAGGAAAATCCGCGCAGACCAAGCTCGCGAAGGGAATTCTCGCCAAACCCTTTGTCATCACCCAGACCTCCGACCACTCCGTGTCCGTTTCGCTTCCGTCCGGCTCGTATCAGACGTACAAGTTGATCTCGCTCGCCAATCCCCCCCGGCTCGTCGTGGACGTCGTCCTGCCGGCCGAACAGATTGAGCCGGCTCCGGCTCAGGCGCAATCCGAACCGTCCCTGCCGTTTGAATTGCCGCCCCAACCGGTTCAGCCGCGGGCTAAAACGTACAGAACGATCGTGATCGACCCCGGCCATGGCGGGCGAGATCCCGGTGCGCATGGAGCGCGGGGCACGGCCGAAAAGGATGTCACGTTGAAAGTCGGGCTCAAGCTGCGGGACATTCTGAGCAAACAACCGGGCGTCCGTGTGCTGATGACGCGTGAACGGGACGTGTTCGTCGAATTGGAGGACCGGGCCAAGTTCGCCAACAGCAACGACGCCGATCTGTTTGTCTCCATTCACGTCAATTCCCATCCCCAGCGCTCGGTTCGCGGCATCGAGATCTACCACTTCGGAGAAGCCAAGGATCAGCGGGCGCTGGAGGTGGCCGCCCGCGAAAACGGCACCCCCCTCGGCAGCAGCGACGTGGGCTGGGAGTATCTGGTCGCCGATCTCCTGACGACCAAAAAAATCGAGGCCTCGCTCGAACTGGCCTGGAATACCAAAGAGGCCATGATCGGCCACCTCAACGGCCACTACGCCCTGGTCGATCACGGCGTGAAAACCGCGCCGTTCTATGTGTTGCGCTTTACCAGCATGCCCAGCATCCTGGCGGAAATCGCCTACGTCTCAAACGCGGCCGAAGAAGAACTGCTCCGGACGAACAGCTTCCTGACGCGCATCGCCGAATCGCTGTACGAAGGCGTTAAGTCCTACCTCGTCGCCTCGCGGCAGCCGGCGCGATGAGCGCCTGTGCGTGACTGCGGCCCATGCCCACCGTAAAGCTCATCGTCGAATATGACGGAACCAGGTATGCCGGCTGGCAACGCCAACCGGATCAGCCGACAATTCAGGAAGCGATTGAGACCGCGATCCGGCAACTGACGCAGGTCTCCCTGTCGGTCGTCGCGGCCGGCCGGACCGATGCCGGCGTCCATGCCCTGGGACAAGTCGTCAGCTTTCGCATCCAAAAGAACTGGAGCGCGCACGAATGGGTCAAGGGGATGAACGCCAGGCTCCCGGACGACATCGCCGTCCGCTCGGCCGCTCTGATGCCCGATGAATTCCATGCCCGCTATGCCGCCAAGGGTAAGCTGTATCAATACCGAATCCTGAATCGGCCTGAACGCCCCGCCTTGGATCGAGCCTATGTCTGGCACGTCCATAAGCCGCTGGCAATCGACCCGATGCGCCAAGCCGCCGCGCTTCTGGTCGGCCCTCATGATTTTTCCTCGTTCGAAGGCACTCTTACCGATAACGAAGATCCGATCTGCCGTCTGGAGCGATTGGCCATTACCCACCACGAGCACTTCGTCATTATCGAAGCCTATGCCGATCGTTTCTTGAAGCACATGGTCCGTAACATCGTCGGCACCCTCGTCGAAGTCGGCGCCGGCAACCGGACGGCAACGAACCTACAGGAAGTTCTTTCGGCCAAAGACCGCACCAAGGCCGGCCGCACGGCCCCCCCGCAAGGCCTCTGCCTCATGCGGGTGGATTACTGATCGTCCTCAAAATGCTCCTATTTCGGAAAGTCACCTAAAGACAATCCACTGCCCTTTTGCTATAGTGCGCCCGGCCATTCACCCCCTCACCAAGGAGATTGACGATGAAGATTGCCCGTCTGGTCATCCTGTCATTCTTTTGCACCGTGGTGGTCCTGGCGCCGGTCGCCGGCCACGCCGCCGGTCAACAGAACAAGATGAAGGCCTGCAATGCGCAGGCCGATGAGAAAGGTTTGAGCGGCGAAGGCAAGGGAGATGAGCGAAAGGCGTTCATGAAAGAATGTCTCTCCGCCAAGCCGGCCAAGGGCGGCAAGTCGGCTCAGCAGGAAAAGATGAAGGCGTGTAACAAAGAAGCAGGCGAGAAGAAACTGGCGGGCGACGAACGGAAGAAGTTCATGAGCAGCTGCCTCTCGGCATAGCCCGCAATCGGAAAGCCGCTCGTACGCCAGACGGGGGGCTCGTGGAGTTCCGCGAGCCCCCCGTCGTGTTTGAACAGCCCTAACCGGCTACCGGGAGGGGCGCTCGCCGGAGTTCTCGAGTTTTTTCCGAAGTTCGATCAGCTCCTGCTCAAGGGCGAGGAAGCGATCGCTGATGGGATCGGGAAGGTTCGTCTGATCCATCGTCACGTCGGGGAGGCGCTCTCCCTGGGTCTTAATAATTCTGGCCGGGACGCCGATGACGGTGGAATTCGGCGGCACGTTCTTGATGACGACGGAGTTGGCGCCGATTTTGACGTTATCGCCTATCGTAATCCCGCCGAGAATCTTTGCGCCGGCGCCGACCACGACATGGTTGCCGAGCGTCGGATGCCGTTTGCCCCGTTCTTTTCCGGTGCCGCCCAGGGTCACCCCTTGAAACAACGTGACATAGTCGCCGATCTCGGCGGTCTCCCCGATCACCACGCCCATCCCGTGATCAATGAAGAATCCCGTCCCGATTTTGGCGGAGGGATGAATCTCGATCCCCGTCAGCCATCGGGCCAGTTGGGAGATGGCTCGCGGGAAGAACGGGACTCCGAAAGACTTCAACCAATGGGAAATCCGATAGGCCAACAGGGCATGGAAACCGGCGTAGGTCAGAATTACTTCCAGCCTGCTGGTTGCAGCCGGATCCCGGTCGAAGACTGCTCTTAAATCTTGTCGGATGGCGTTCAACATAGCCGTTTGAACGTGCACAGATTAGCAGGTGTGAACGTCGGACCTCAGAGAAATTTCACACTTGCAACTTTAATGACTTTTATACTTCCCCGCTTCTCTTCGACAGGTAACCGATAAACCCTGACAACGCCTTCGAGAGGTCTTCGGCCTGAGTCTTCACACCTGAGAATTCCTGCGGGTTAAGATAACCTAAGTCCCGCGCGACATACAATTGACTCCGATCCGCAAGATCCCTTGGCGATCTTCAAGAACCCGGCAAACTCGGTTTTTGACCCTCGTTCATACCCTTCTGCGATATTCGACATCACGGAGACCGAGGCTCGCCTGATTTGGTCGCGCAATCCGAAATCCTGCGAGAAACGGCCACTACCGCTGACACGATAGATCACAGTTACTAATTCATTAGCCATCCCCCACGCTCTAATATCTTCAAACCGTTCGATCCTTCCCATTTCATACTTTCCCACTTGCCGGCTTTCACACGTTCGCACGCCTAAAGAGGTTCAATCAAACAGACCGCATGGGCGATCATGCCTTCTTCCTTGCCCACCGCGTCCAGCCCTTCACCGCTCTTAACCTTCACGTTGATGAGGGCCGGATCGATGCCGGCGGTCTCGGCCATTTTCTTCTGCATCGCGGCAAGATGCGCCCCGAGCCGAGGCGCCTGGGCCACGATCACCGTATCAATATTGCCGACTCGATACCCCTTGGCTTTCAGCTTGCCCATGACATCTTCAAGCAATTTAAGGCTCGATATCCCCTTATACTTGGGGTCCGAGCTCGGATAATGGCGCCCGAGGTCGCCTTCTCCCATCGCGCCGAGCAACGCGTCGCAGACCGCATGGACCAGCACGTCGGAATCCGAGTGGCCGAGCAGCCCCCGGCTGTGGGGAATTTCGACTCCCCCTAGGATCAATTTCCGACCTGGACCGAGCGGATGTACGTCGTAGCCGTAGCCGATGCGCATAGCTCTCCTTTGTTTAGTGCTCATCGATGGAAAGGTGAAACGCGTACACGTCGAAAAGTTTGAAGGTTGGAAATTGGTGCGATAGCGGAAATTCCCTTTCGCACTTTTGAACTTTCAAACTTTTCCACTCTCCTTCCGCGAATTCAAGATCGCCTCGCCGATAATCATGTCTTCCGGTCTCGTGACCTTGATATTCTCTCCGCTGCCCTCGACCACCTTCACGGGATGTCCGCACCATTCGAGGAGGAACGCGTCGTCCGTCGCCGGAACACGCGCGGCATGCGCCTTGGCGTGGGCCTCCTTCAACCAGGCCGTCCTAAATGCTTGCGGTGTCTGCGCCAGCCAAAGCGGTTTGCGGTCGACCGTTCGTTCGATGACGCAGTCCGCCCCGACCTGTTTGACGGTGTCCCGCATGGGAAGCGCAATGATCGCGGCGCCGCAGGTTCTCGCCGCCGCAACGACGTTCTCTATCATCTCGCCCGTGAGAAACGGCCGCACGGCGTCGTGAATGACGACGATTTCTGTATCATCCCCGACCACCGCCAGGGCGTTCCTGACGGAGTCCTGCCGCTCCGCACCGCCGGGAACGATGTTCCCCACTTTGTCGAAGCGGTGCGCTTCGACGATGTCGGTCCGGCAAAAGTCCAGGTCGGCCTGAGGGACGGCGAGCACGACGGCATCGATGACGGGGGAAGCCTGCAGCACTCGAAGCGAGTGAACGACGAGGGGCACGCCGCCCAGCCGGCGAAACTGTTTGCGCACGGAGCCGCCCATCCGGAGCCCCAGCCCGGCCGCCGGCACGATGGCCACCACGGAGTTAACGCGCATTGTTCATGACGGTTCGTCGCGAAATCGTGCGGTCGCCAAGGGAGACGGGCGCGCGGAATCCCAAGAGGCCGAGTGCCGTTTGATGGATCTTGGCGCGAGAGTCGGACACCTCAAGATACTCTCCTGTTCCTCATCCGCGATCGCAGCAGAAGCGTTCATGACCAATGCGCGTTATCCGCGCGCGACTTGCAACTCTTCCCGCTCGGTTTCTTCCTTAAGCCGGGTGAAGATCATGCGGCCGGCGGTCGTCTGCAGCACGCTGGTAACGACCACGTCCACGTTCTTACCGATGTACCGGCGGGCATTGTCGACCACGATCATCGTACCGTCGTCCAAATACGCAACGCCCTGTCCCGCCTCCTTGCCTTCCTTCAGGACGAAAACCCGGATCGCCTCGCCCGGGAGAACCACCGGTCTCAACGCATTGCACAGCTCATTGATGTTCAGCACCCGGACCCCCTGAAGCTCGGCCACCTTGTTCAAGTTCAAGTCGTTGGTCACGATTTTGGCTTCCTTCTTCTTCGCCATCACCACCAGCTTGGCGTCGACCTCTTTGACCTGGGGAAAATCTTCATCAATGATGCGCACGTCCACGCCCGGCAGCTTCTGAATCTTGTTGAGAATGTCCAGCCCGCGGCGGCCGCGGGCCCGCTTCAGCGAATCCGACGAATCGGCGATGTGCTGGAGCTCATCCAAAATGAAATGAGGAACAAGAAAGGTGCCTTCAAGAAATCCCGTTTCGCAGAGATCGGCGACACGGCCGTCGATGATGACGCTCGTATCGAGGATTTTCGGACAGACGGCGCGCCCGTCTGAGTCGGAAAACGATCGCCGAGGATTGGGAAACCGCTCTTGGCCGAAGCGCGCTCCCAGCACAAGCCCCAGATACGGAAATCCGAGCAGAAACATCAGCCCGCTGATGTGAAACAAGAACGTCTGGACGTCGAATACTTCCCCCCCGACCCATTCGATCAATCCGGTGAGGAGCAGTCCCACTGCCAATCCGCCGGTTCCGCCGATGATGATGCCGAATGAAAGATTTCGTAAGGCGTACTCCCCGGCTACGATCAGCGCCCCTGTCGCCGCGCCGATGCCGAACCCGTAGAGCCGGTAGACCGAGTTCTCATCTCCGGCCTTGAGGAACAGGGCCACGCCGGCGAGCGCACTGAGAAGGACGAATATGGCTCTTAATACCATGCCTTCACCTCCTCCCAAGAGGCGACGTGATACCTCCCCCTCAGGGCTTGAGCGTGAGAAAGATCGTCTGCCCCTTTCGTTTCAGGAGCAGGAGCACCGGTTGATCCTTGGCAAGGCCGGAGACGGCATGTTCGAACGACTTCAAGGATCCCACGGCCTTCCGGTTCACTTCCAGGATGATGTCGCCTTCCCGCACCCCCATCTCTTCCGCCGTGCTGCCGGCTCTCACCCGTACCACCACGACCCCGCGTTCCGAGGACTTCAGTCCGTATCGGGCCGTCAAATCCTCGTTGAGCTCGCGGACGTCGAGGTTGGACAGCACACCGGTCGGCGCAGCGGTTTCTCCGTTGTCGTCCGAACCGGGCTGCCCCATCGTTTTGGGCTGCTCGACGATCGTCACATCGATGGTCTTCGATTTCTTGTCGCGGACCACTTTGACGGCGACTTTGCGCCCGATCGGCGTTTGCGCCACCGCGTTCCTCAGGTGAGTCGGCGAATCCATCGGCTTGCCGTCATATTCGGTAATCACGTCGGCCCGCTCGAACCCCGCTTTCTTCGCCGGGCTGTCGTCCATCACGTCGCTGACCAGAACCCCTTTGGTATCGGGAATACCGAATTGCGAGGCCAGTTCCGGCGTCAGTTCCTGGATCGCCACGCCCAACCAGCCGCGGACGACTTTTCCGGTCTTCACGAGCTGGTCCAAAATAGAGCGGGCGAGATTGCTGGGAACGGCAAACCCGATTCCCATGTTCCCGCCGCTCTGGCTGAAAATGGCGGTGTTGATGCCGACGAGCTCCCCCCGCACATTCACCAGGGCCCCGCCGGAGTTTCCCGGATTGATTGCCGCATCGGTCTGGATGAAGTCTTCGTACTCGGCAATCCCCATGCTGGCGCGCCCGACGGCGCTCACGATCCCCATGGTCACGCTCTGGGTCAGTCCGAAGGGGCTTCCGACCGCCAGCACGAACTCCCCCACTTCGAGCTGGTCGGAATCCGCGAGCGGAATCGTCGGCAAACCCGCCGCCTCGATCTTCACGACGGCAATGTCCGTCTTGGCGTCCGTCCCGATCAATTTTCCCTTGAACTCCCGTTTGTCCGAGAGAAACACGCGGATTTCATCCGCCTTGTTGACGACGTGATTGTTCGTGATGATGAAGCCGCTCGAGTCCACGATGACGCCGGAACCCTGCCCGCGCTCTTTCCGTTCCCGATGCGGCTGGTCACGCTTAAAAAATTCGTCTCCGAAAAATCTCCGGAAGAACGGATCATCGAACGGGGACGCTTGAGGCCCCTCTGCGGATTTTCCGCTTCGCGTAGCGGCGATATTGACCACCGCCGGCTTGACCATCTTGGCGATCTCGACGAAGTTCCTCCCTCCCCCCGCCATGGGCAACTGCGGCGCGGTCGCGACGGGAGTCACGACGGGATTCGGCGTCGGCTCAGGTCCTGCCCTCCCGGTCGGCAACCATCCGAGATCGGAGGCTGCGACGATTCCGATCGCCACTCCAACAAGGACGAGCAGAAACGGAACAAACCATGAGCGTCTTTGAGTCATTGCCGGCATCTATTGGATTTCGCCCGAGTAGATCCCCATGATCGTATGGAGAAATTTGACGGCTTCCGCTTTTGGCCGCTGAAAAGAATTGCGTCCGATAATGGAACCGAATCCGCCCCCGTCCCTGATCGCGCGGGCCTCTTCAAACACATTCTTGTCTTCGCTCTTGGCCCCGCCGGAGAAGATGACGATTCGGCGACCATCGAACGAACTTTGTACCACATGCCTGACCCGCTCGGCCAAGGTCTTGATGGGAATGCCCGTCGTTTCATAGACCTTCTTCGCGGCGGCCTGCTCCAAGTGGGCGGACGGCAGTTTCACTTTGATGATATGGGCGCCGAGTTGGGCCGCGATCTGCGATGCGTACGCCACGACGTCCATCGCCGTCTCCCCCTCTTTGCTCAAAGCGGACCCTCGAGGATAGGACCACACCACGACCGCCAACCCGTTCTCCTTGGCTTCCTCCGCGATCGCCCGCAGTTGCTCATACATCGCATTACAGTGTGCCGAACCCGGATACACCGTAAATCCGACCGCGGAACAACCCAGACGGAGCGCATCTCTGACGCTACCGGTTACGGACGGCAGCGGATCTTTCTCATCGTGGAGCACGTCGTGATTATTCAACTTCAGAATCAATGGGATCTGGCCGGCGTACTGGCCGGCTCCCGCCTCCAAGAAACCAAGCGGCGCCGCGTATGCGTTGCAACCGGCATCGATGGCCAACTGGAAATGGTAAAGCGGATTGTATCCCGGAGGATTCGGGGCGAAGCTCCTGGCCGGGCCATGCTCAAACCCTTGATCGACCGGCAGTATGACCAGCTTTCCCGTTCCAGCCAGCTTCCCGCTCCGCAACATCCTGGCGATGTTGGTTTTTGTTCCCGCGTTATCGCTGCCATACCAACTCAGAATTTCCTGCACCCGATCAGCCATGTGTCCCTCCCTGGATTCGTGAAACGCTATTCGTTAAACGTATCAAGAAACAGGGCCATGCCGAGTTTCTCTGAGTCCACGTGTAACGATTCAAGGTTAACGTCTGTTCTGGATGAAGTCCTCGGCTTCCCGCACGTCGTCCATACTGCCGATGATCAACGGCACTCGTTGATGCAGCTTCTTGGGCTCGATATCCAGGATCCGTTCCGCCCCGGTGCTCGCCTTTCCCCCCGCCTGTTCCACCACCCACGCCAAGGGATTCGCCTCATACATGAGACGAAGCTTGCCTTCGGGCTTGTCGACCTCACCCGGATAGAGATAGATCCCTCCCGACAATAAAACACGATGCACATCTGCGACGAGGCAGCCGGAATATCGCCCGCTGTAGGGGCGGCCCGTCGCCTTGTCTTTAGCTTTCAAATGGTCGACGTACTGCTGCATGCCTTTCGTCCACTTGTGATAATTGCCCTCATTCGCGGCGTACACGGACCCTCGCGCAGGAACGCGAATCGTCTCGTGCGACAACAGATACTCTCCGATTGCCGGTTCAAGAGTGAAGCCATGCACGCCTTGGCCGGTGGTATAGACCAACATCGTGCTGGAGCCGAACAACAGGTAGCCGGCCGCCACCTGCTTCACCCCTTTTTGCAGCAAGTCCTCGTCGGTCGGGAGTCGTCCCGGTTCCTGCCACTTCAGGACGGAGAAGATGGACCCCAGCGGCATGTTCACATCCGTATTTGAGGAGCCGTCGAGCGGGTCAAAGAGCAACATATACCGGCCGGTTCGTTGATTTTCAGGGAGCACGACCGAGTGATCCATCTCTTCGGATGCCAGGGCGCAGACTAAGCCTCCCCCATGAAACGCCTTCATGAAGGTCTCGTTCGCGATTTCATCCAGCTTCTTGACGACCTCGCCTTGGACATTGGTGGAACCGGTCGAACCCAAGATATTGATGAGGGCGGCGCGACGGAGGTCCTGCGCGATCACCTTCCCGACCAAACCGATTTGCGTCAAAATGGTCGAGAACTCTCCGGTGGCCCCTGGGGACGCAGCCTGTTGACGCAGGATAAACCTGCTTAATGTAAGAGGAAAGTTCTCCATGGTGCGCAAATTATAGCGGGTTCACCTGGAACGAGCAATGAAAGAGCTATTCTCTCGGCCCTATAGGACGTCCCGTCTAAAACCCGCTTACAAGATCCGCCACGATCGATCCGATGACGACTTTCGCTTTCATTCGAACCGGAAGGCGACGTTCGTCCGTTGTAAACCATACCCGGATGTTTCCCTGATTGAGGAACAGCCCTTGAAAGGGCATGACGACCAGGACTTCAGCCGCTTCAGTCCTTCCCCACACGCCTTCAAGCGTTTCGAGCCTCTCTACGCGAACCTCGACCTTGCGATTCTTCTTGTCGTGGTGGATGTTCAAGATCTGCGAACTTCCCGGTTTCAAAGGCAAGGTACTTCTGACGTTGTAGAGGCAGGAAATCAGATCTTGCGTGCCTGGTTCTATCGACAGCGTATCCGTCACCCCGCCCTTTACGGCCGTGACCGTCCCGTCTTTATGGTGGAAGGTGTACTCGACCTCTTCCTTCTTCTTTCCTTCCCTCCGTTTGAAAAGCATGTGCTGCGGAAGTTGGGCCGCAAGGTCGAACTCGGACTCGACCCGGTTGTCCACGGGGAAAAACTTGGAGATCGCGGGCCTGGATTGCGCCGTCGTCACCAATTTCACCATCGATGGATTCGCAGGGCCTGCGCCGTCCCTTACCTCCATGACGGCCGTGCCTGCGAGAATGTTCAACCAGGAAATCTCATACGTGAGCCTTTCGCCGGGTCGCACGGCAAGCTTCTGAATTTGCTCTCCGGCGATCGCAGGAGCAAGCCCCATGAAGAGCGATAGCGCGGCGGTCAGGGTGAGGAAGCGAACAGTGTCAGTCATCAGGGGGAAACGGGAAGGTTCGTAACAGACTTGGGGGTATTATCCCACTAAACGCCTGGCTTCGGCCAGCTCCCCTTCAACGGCGGTCCGAATGGCTGCCAGCCGTTCCGGGGACGACGCTTCGAATCGCAGCACCAGCGCGGGCTGGGTATTGGAGGCGCGGATCAGCCCCCACCCGTCGTCAAAGATCGCGCGAACTCCGTCGATCGTCACGAGATCCCGCAAGACCAGATCCGTTTTCCCGATTCCTTGGCGTGACTGAAGATAACCGGCGAATCGATCGTGCACTCGTTTGACGACGTCGAACTTGATATGGTCCGGCAGGTCGGCCCGCAGTTCAGGAGTCACGGAGGTCTTCGGCAGATCCTCGACGAGCGAGGATAGAGGCTTTCCGCAGTCGGCAAGAATTTCGACCAGACGGCAGGAGGCATAGATCGCATCGTCATAACCGAAATATCGGTCGGCAAAAAACATGTGTCCGGACATCTCGCCGGCCAGGACGGCCTTCTCGCTCTTCATCTTCGATTTGATCAACGAGTGGCCGGTCTTCCACATGATCGGCTTCCCGCCCCGCTTGGCAATGTCGTCGTAGAGGCATTGGGATGCCTTCACCTCGGAAATGAATGTGCTGCCGGGCTTGTGTTTAAGAATCTCTCGCGCATATACCACCATCAGCCGATCACCCCATAGGACCTCGCCCCGCTCATCGATGGCGCCGATTCGGTCGGCGTCTCCGTCGTATCCGATCCCGACGTCCGCCTTCTTCTCCTTGACCGCTTGCATGAGATCCTGCAAGTTGTCCAGCACGGTGGGATCAGGGTGGTGATTCGGGAAATGGCCGTCCAACTCGCAATACATGCCGGTGACCCGGCAGCCGAGCAGCTCCAGGGCCTGTTTGGCGACAACCGAGGCGGCCCCGTTGCCCGCGTCGATCACGACGTGAAGATTCTTTGCGTTGAGTCCTGCAAAGCTCTTCTTGATATAACCCAAGTAGTCGGGAATGATGGGGTGCTCCGTCATGGTTCCTCGCCCCGACACGAACTTCCCTGATTCCATCACCCGCCGGAGATCTTGAATCGACTCTCCGTGAATCGCCTCTTTCCCGACGCAAATTTTGAAGCCGTTGTACTCGGCGGCATTGTGGCTGCCGGTGATCATGATGCCCCCATCGACCGGCAGATTGTAGAGAGAAAAATAGACGAGCGGGGACGGGCACACGCCGATGTCGATGACGTTCATGCCGCCGTCCAGCAGGCCCTTCACGAGGGACTTGAAAAGCGCCGGAGAGCTCAGTCTGCCGTCTCGCCCGACCGAAATGGTCTTGACGCCACGGTCTTTGACGTAGGTGCAATAGGCACGGCCGACACGTTCGGCGATCGACTCGGTCAGTTCCTGCCCGACGATCCCCCGCAAGTCATATTCACGAAACAAGCTCATGATGTCTCCATGACATGGCCGACAAGCTAACAAGCATGAAAGCCGACATTGTGTGAGCCTGTCGGCGTGCCAACTTGTCAGCTACTCGCAGTTCTTCCGTAATCGTCCTGGAACCGAACGATGTCGTCTTCTCCGAGATAAGGCCCGTTCTGCACCTCGATGATGTGCACGGTCTCCCGCCCGGGGTTCTCCAGCCGATGTTTGGTTTGCACGGGTATCTCCGTGCTATGGCCCTTCTGAAGGTCGAAGACCTCCTCCCCCCTCGTCACTCTGGCGGTCCCGGCAATGACGACCCAGTGCTCGCTCCTCTGGTGGTGCATCTGCAAGGAGAGCCGTCCTCCCGGTTTCACGGTCACTCGCTTCACCTTGTACCCTGAACCTTCTTCCAAGACCGTGTAGGAGCCCCACGGTCGGTGGACGGTCACATGCTCCAAGTGCTCCGGGGCATTCTGCCGCTTGAGCACCTCGACGACCTTCTTGACGTCTTGGGCCCGCGACTTGGGACAAACAAGGGTGGCATCCGGGGTATCCACGACCACCATGTCCGTCAACCCGATCGTGGCGACGACACGGCGGTCGCCGTAAACGATCGAGTTCCGGCTGTCGAAATCGATCACCCGGCCGCCGACGACGTTGCCGGCCTTGTCCTTTGGAGCCACTTCGTCCAGACTCCCCCAACTTCCCACGTCGGACCACTGAAAGGAAACCGGCACGACCGCGGCCTTGGTCGATTTCTCCATGACGCCCGTATCGATTGAGACAGGCTCGAGCCGGCGATATTCGTCGTCGATGAGAGACGTCGACACACCCTGTTGCTGTAACTCTCGAATCCGTTCGATCCCTTGATACAACTTGGGTTGGTGCCGTTTAATCTCGTCAAGGACGGTCGAGGCCCGCCACACGAACATGCCGCTGTTCCAATAGTAATCTCCCGCCTTCAGGTACTGGACGGCCTTCGCCGCGTTGGGCTTCTCGACGAAGCGGCTCACGGGATGGCCCTTCAATTTTCCCGCCTTTTCCAGCGCGACCTTCTTGTTCGGCTTGATATAGCCGTACCCGGTTTCCGGACGGATCGGCTTAATTCCAAACGTGACGAGATAGCCCTGTTCGGCCAATCGTGCCGCCAGATCAACCGCGGCGTCGAATTCACTCCGCCCTTTGACGATGTGGTCGGCCGGCACCACCAACATCACGGCGTCCGGATCCCTGCGGACGAGCTCGAGCGCCACCAGCGCGATGGCGGGGGCGGTGTTCCGTCCCTCAGGCTCGAGGACAAAGTTGTCCTTGACGGCGTCTTTCCATTCACCGAGTTGAACGCGAATTGAATCGGCCTGAGCGGGGTTGGTCGAGATGATGACGCGTCCGGCGTCGCCTCCTCTGACCACACGCCTCATGGTCTGCTGAATGAGGGTCTCGTCTCCGATGATCTTCAACAGCTGCTTGGGGAACAGGTGCCGGCTCAGCGGCCAGAACCTGGTGCCGCTGCCGCCGGCCATGATGACGGGAAATAGATGAGAGATCGGATCGTTATTCGTGAATCGTGAATCGTCGATTCCCACAAGAGTATCCTTCCGGGCGTATAGCGTTGAACGATTAACGGTTACCGCGGTCCATGCCGTTGCGCTTCAAGGATCATCTCAATAACTTCGCGGACCGCGCCTTCTCCACCCTTTTTCCGGCAGACATAGTCGACGGCCGCCGCGATCGCCGGCATGCCGTCGGCCGGGGTGGCGGAAAAACCCACCGCCTTGAGCGTTTCCAGATCGTTGACGTCGTCGCCGATATAGCCGACCTGTTCCATCGTCAGGCCGTACCGAGCGGTCATGTCTTTCACAAGTGACAGCTTGTCCATCACCCCTTGATGTACCTCAGCAATGCCGAGCTTTTCCCCCCGCCGCGCGACAAGCTTGGTCCGCTCCTGCGTGACGATGGCCGTGATCAGACCGGCTTTTTGCAACAGCTTGATCCCCATTCCGTCCCTGGTGTTGAACTTCTTCCATTCATCACCTGATTCGGAATAGTACATGCCGGCATCGGTCAGCACACCGTCGACGTCCGTGGCGAAAAGCCGAATCTTTCTGAGCGAATCTATGGAAACGCCCTGCAAGGTGCGGGGCTTCGGTTTTGTTGATCGTTTCGCCATCACGAGGGAGGCAGCACTACGGCCTCTTCCCTAGTGCCATCATACTGAATCCGAAACGAGCTGCAACCTAAAACTGACAACCGTTTCCCCGTCGTTACAAGGTGCCTGCGACGGACACTGCCGGTGACGCCCGCTTCACAAACCGTTCCAACGCGCTGCGCCAGTGAGGCAAGGGCGCCCGGACCGATCGGAGCCTGGTATTTCCCAGCACGGAATAGGCCGGGCGCCTGGCCAGGCGCCCGGCCTGTTCCGTCGTAATCGGCCTCACTTCGGTAGACGAACCTGCCAGCCGCAAGATCGCCTCCGCGAATTCATGCCACGTGCAGTCACCAGTATTGGTCACGTGGCAGATGCCCCGTAGATCGATCGCCAAGAGATCACGAATCGCCTCGGCCAGATCGCCGGCAAACGTCGGACAGCCCCTCTGATCGGCCACGACATCAAGATGGGACCTCTCCAACGCATATCGCATGATGGTCTTGACGAAATTCGCGCCTCCGTGACCGTACAACCAGGCCGTGCGGATCACCAACGTATCGGCGCATAGTTCCAGCGCCGCAGCCTCCCCGCCTTGTTTCGATCGACCGTACTCATTGATCGGATTCGTAGCATCGCCTTCCTCGTACGGAACGGATCGTAATCCGTCGAACACATAGTCTGTGGAAAGATAGATAAGCCTGCAATTGAGCCGTTCGGCGGCCCGAGCCACCCGCTCCGTGCCACGGACGTTGACGGCTCTGGCTCGCTCCGGCTCCCGTTCGGCCCCGTCGACATTGGTATAAGCGCCGGCGTGAATGATCGCGTCCGGACGGGCGTCGATGATCTGCGATTCACAGGACGCATCCGCCAGCTCGAAGCCGGGAAGGTCTTTGAGAATGAGATCATGGCCGGTCAGGGCCGGCTGGAGAGCCGTCCCAAGTTGCCCCTGCGCGCCGGTAATTAAAATGCGCATATTGGATAAGGTTACGGCTGAGGATAAGGTTCGTGATTGCTCGACCTTGACCTCAACCTGCTTCTTGCAGCCGCCGCCGGTACTGCTCCTCGTAGTACCTCTTAAATTCTCCGGATTTGATCGGACGCCACCAAGCCTCGTGGGATCGGTACCATTCGACCGTTTCCTGAAGCCCTTTGTCGAACGTGATAGACGGCTTCCAGCCAATCCGCTTAAGTTTGGAGCAATCCACGGCATAGCGGCGGTCATGGCCGGGGCGATCCTGGACGAAACGAATCAGGGACGTCGGTTTGTTGAGCGCGCCAAGCAGTTGTCCGGC
>JBBILH010000063.1:0-19378 GCA_037445005.1 Nitrospira sp. | reverse complement strand
GTATGAACCGGACCACAGAGCTCCAATCCGCTCTTTTCCGCCAAAACCCCCGCGCTCCGGCTCGAAAACACCGAGCAGTGCCAAGGCGCCCACACCATGGGATCGTCCGGCGGTTCTCCATCCCCTTTCCAATACGCATCGAGGGAGATCGTGTTGTGCAGAAGATATCCCCCCGGACGCAAGAACCGGGTCATGTTGCGGAAGTCATTGAAGAAGTCCGCTACGTGTTCCATCACGTCTATGCTGTAGATCCCGTCAAACCAGTCGTCGGGATAACCGTCCTTGGGAAGACGCCGGACAAATCGGCTGTATGGAACGGCTGCACTGATGTCGCATCCCCACAAGTCGATTCCTCGGGAACGCAACTCGTAAATGTAGGAGTAGTTGTACCCGCACCCGTAATCCAAGAAACGCCGCCCCCCGGTCTTCACAATCAAGCGAGCCAGCAACCGTGGGGCAAAGGCCATTCTCGATTCCACCGGTCTCCGTTGGTGATCGTAGTTGTTCTCCGTGTACTTGACGCCGTATTCCGTCAGACTCAATTCGTCGAAGACATCGGTCCAGAGGAAATGACATGCAGGGCAGTAGTACTTGTCGTGCGCAAACCAGGGCGGCGCCTCGAAGGTTCCGCTCCGATAGACGAACGTCGGGTAATGGATCTTCCATACCCCGGCTCCGTTGCCGCAGAGCTTGCAGGTTTTCCCGACGTCCCTGCTTCGTATCTCAGGCGTTGGCTGCACGGTAGTTCCTAACGACGTCATATCCCACCGCCTCCGCAACTTCCTCCGGAGACTGCCCCTCGACATACATTCGACTCCAGACTTCCAGGAGAATGAGCTTGTACCGTATCCCCAACGGCGCGGCAGACCAGAGACTGCGGGCCTCGGTCTTCTCGACGATGCCCCTCCCAACCAGGCTGCCTCTTTCGAACAAGGAGGCATAGCGTCGGCAAATCGCGTGGTACCAATCGACCACAGGGGGCGTGAATCCCTGCTTCGGCCGGTCGAGCATCCAGGACGGCACAAGGTCCTTGACCGCTTCCACCAACAACCGCTTGTGCGGCCATGTCCAATCCTTCATCCCGCCCTTGCGCAATCCAACCACCAATTCAATCAACTTCGCATCGAGCAACGGCACCCGTAGCTCGACCGAATTGGCCATGCTGACACGGTCTGCCAGCGCAAGGCAGTTCGATGTCAGCCAGGTTCGGTTCAACAAGTCTGAAAGAGGAAGCGCAGCGGAAGATCCTCCGGGGTACCACGCCTGTTCCTCCGGCACGTTTTGGAGGCGCCCAGCACTATCGTGTGAGGCCAACAACCTTCTTGCCCATGTCTCCGAATTCGCGAGATCAGGGTGCAACTGATGCAGCACCATTCGTTGCGTCACCTCGGATCGACCGAGAAGTCTTCGCGTGACCCACTGAGAAAGTCGATTCAGCCTGGCCCTGTGATCGTGGACCGCTACCTGATCGCGAATCCACGAGTATCCCCAGAACAGTTCGTCCCCCCCCAATCCGGAGAGCAACACCGGCACATCACGCTTGCGGGCCAGGGCCGACACCGCGTGGTAACCATACGCCGCGATATCAGCGATAGGGTCATCCATCGCCCAGACCAGATCGGGGAAGGTTCGTAGGACATCGTCCTCGCCAATCTCTACCTCATGGAATGGAATCCCCAGATGTCGCGCGACTGCCTCAGCGGCGGCCCGCTCATCCATCGACGGCCTGCCGGCGTATCCTACGCTGAAAGCTTGAAGTGTGCCCGGGTACGTCTTTGCGCTCAAAGCCGCCACCGCCGCCGAATCCAACCCTCCGCTCAGCGCGATGCCCACGGGGACATCTGAACGGCCCATTATCCGGCAGGCCGTCTCCAACTCGGATCGGACTAACGAGATGGGTTCCCCTTCAATTTCGCGAAGTGCCAAGTAATCCCAATAGGGCTGAGGCCGTCCGTCGAATCGACCTGGTGCGACTTCCAAGTAGTGACCGGCGGGAAGTTTCCGCACCTCCTCAAACATCGTGAGAGGCTCCGGCACGTACTGATAGGTAAGAAAGAGTCTCACGGACGAGGGAGAAGGATCCGGGCGGCGCTCTCGAATGGCGAGCCGAAGGCTCTTCATTTCACTTGCAAACCAGAGGCGGGCTCCGTCGTCCCGGTACCAATAGAGGGGCTTCTCACCCATCCGATCACGGGCGAGAATGAGTCGTTCCTCGGCGGCGTCCCACAAGGCAAGAGCGAACATGCCTCGGAGCACGTCGAGACACCTCACACCCATTTCCTCATAGAGATGCACCACCACCTCGACGTCGCTCTCGGAGGAAAATTGATGCCCTTTTGCTTCCAGATCGCGTTTGAGTTCGACGTAATTGTAAATCTCGCCGTTACACACGACGGCCACCGTCCGTGTTTCGTTGTAGAACGGCTGACGGCCCCCCTGGACGTCGATGATGCTCAGCCGTCGCATCGCGATCTCGACCTGGGGTCCGGCAAAGGCACCGTAAGCGTCGGGGCCTCGATGAACCAGCGATTCATTCATCCCCGTCAACACGTGACGGTCGGCTGCGGTCAGGGACGCAAACGATACGACGCCGGCAATTCCACACATGAGATTATGAGTTCCTTTTCATCAACAGCCCCAACGACGTCCAATGGTTCGGCTCAATCCGAGATACTGTTTACGCCGCCTTCCGCAGTTCTTCTCGATAGGCTCTCGCCCTGATCCACCGTTGGATTTTGGTCGATGGATTCCAGGCACAGCGGTACAATCGCCGCAATTGTGGCTCTTCCTCCCACTTTCCCTCGACGCCTTGGGAGAACTTGTACCAATCCGTTCGTAACCACGGTAAGAGAATTTTCCGTTCCGCGAGCCGGGATGGATCCAGGCCTAGCCTGGAGCAGTCGGAGTCCGTGACGTAATAGTGGTCGACGGCAAAGAATCGCAGCCATCTCCACGCAGCCGTCACCGGCCGCACCGGATAGCGCAGCCAGGTTTGGAAGAAAAAGATTTGAAGCGATCTCCACACCATACGGGCGCGTGCGCCGTTTTTTCGGCCATCGGGAGCGCAGCGGCTGATGAACCGCCAATGATCGACGACGTTGTTCATTGATTTTCTCGACGATACCAGGCTCCAAGCCCGCCGGATCCCGACGTTGCCGCCGACGGTATAAAGGCCCGTCTCCTCTGCGTGCGCGGCGATCGTGGCTTCGGATGTCACCCCGAGTCGAAATCCGCACCGCTTCAGCCGATGGAAGAACTCGTAATCGCCCGCGTAATGGGGGAACGCTTCGCCGTCAACGTTCCCCGCGATTCTGATCATCCGGATCGGGACCAGCGTTCCCCGGCCCGGCAGGAGATCGATCTCGTCGAAAAACAACGGGTTTGGCTCGACCTGCGTTCGCACCGAGAAAGAGTAGGTCCGCCAGTCGATGAATTCCCCGGCGTCGAGAACACGGCTTCGATCGCGACTGTCCACCACGGTCGATCCGACGGCCGCCCGTTCCGTAAGCGAGACTCGTACGAGCGTTTCAATATAGGATGGAAGAATTTCCGTATCGTTGTTCATCATGAGGACGAAATCTTGGTCGCCGTTGCTCCGCTCGAGGGCATGTTCAATGCCCCATTGCATGGCGCCGCCCCACCACAACTCACCCCGCCCATGCAGCACCGTAGCTTCGGGATACTCTCGCTTCACCGCTTCAACCGTGTCGTCCGTCGAGCCTCCGTCGACCACGATCACTTGCAGCGCCCGATAGGTTTGCTCCCGTAACCCATCGAGGCAGACCCGCGTGAATGACAGCCGATTAAAGACCGGAACGACGACATACACGAGCGGCATCCCCTGGAGGCTTCCACTCTGCCCACTCGGGAGTTCCCGCTTATCGTCCACGTGGCCCCCCTGTCGTCGTGGGAGACTTAGCCGTCACGCAGAGGACCGCCCCATAATCGAAATTGTAGGCGAGCCGGAGAATGATGAAGCCGGCTCCGGCAAGTTCTTCCACGAGCTCGCGCGCGGCAAAATACCGCACATGTCCCCAGGGATCGACGGCCGGCCTGATCGGCTCACTGGCAGGCTTCTCGAAGTAGTAACAGGGCACGTGGATGATGGCCACGCCGTCGTTCCTTAGCACTCGATAGAATTCCGCGAGCGCTTTGCCGTAATCCTCGATATGCTCCAGGGTATCGAGCGACAAAATCCGGCTGATGGAACCGTCCCCGAAACTCAGATGAAGAAGATTCTCGCGTTTGACCTTAGCTCCGTCCCCATTGATGTCCACCGGCACATACTCATACCCAAGCTTGGATATGTGCTGCCTTACCCATGCCAAAGGCGTGGGGGTGCACGCGTCGAGGCAGATACCTGTGCCAGGATCAAGAAGCGAGACGGCCAGCGTGTATCGGTCGGTCTCCAGCGTGAGGGGAGCCCCCTTGGCGTACCGCTGTGCCTCCGCCATTAGTACGTCATAGCTCGTCAAGTCGAGTTCGGCGCCGCTGGATTTGGACACGACTCGCTGGGAAGCCAGATCGTACCGGCCGTAGACATTTGGATCGTATATGGCCTGCCCGTGAGGAACCACGAGTTCCTTCTTGAGATCGTAAATTCCATGGGTCCGGGGATCATACATTCTGAACCCGCCTGCACCGAACAGATGCGCAATCGCGTGTCCAAGCTGCCGGAAGGCGGCTTTGCCCAGTAGCCGGAGGTGGTTCAGCATTTCCCCACCAATGCAAGCTCTGATGAGGACAGCTCGGAGCCTTCCCGGTCGATGATTCGGCCCTCTTTGTCGATGACCACGAAATCGAACCGATCCCGCCAAGGCAACATGGCATAGAACATCGACCAATTGTGCTCGAACAGCTCTTGGAAAGAGTTCCGGTACGGTGAATGCAACGCATCGAAAAAGTAGTTGGTGCCCACATCCCGTCGTTCGGCATCCTGCCATTCTACGAAGACAATCGTGCGTCCCAGCACGAGCCCATGCCAGCGATGATGGTTTTTTAGTCTGGTAAAGTTCAGCATGACATCCGACAGCCTCGTGGGGACTTCGATATATCCCTTTTGGCCGACCCGCATCAGTTCTCTACAAGCGTCGCCGGGCCGGTCGAGGTGCTCCAGGACGTGGGAGCAGAAGATGAAATCCCACTCTTTGTCGCGAAACGGCATGTGTCCGACGTCGATCGTGAGAAACGGCCTACCGTCCTTCCGCAAGGGGTCCGTTCTGTGTGTAGTGGCGCCCGGAAACAGGTCGGCGAGATGAGTCGCCTGAGCAAAGGGCCACCCGCCTGATCCGATGTCCAAGACTTTCTCGCCGGGAGCGATATCAAACTGCATCACTTCGTTCTGATAGATCCACGTATTGAGCGGCTTACCGGAACGGAGCTGCAGTTCGGGCACCAGGAATTGCGCTTCATGCCCCAACGCTCCGCGCAACGCATCGGCCAGCACGTCCACAGAAGTCTGCTTGCCGGAAACGGCCGTCAGCAGCGGCGTTTTGATCGCCAGCTCGCCTCCCAACAAACCAGCGCTCCCATTCGGCCCCAGCCAACGGAACAACCGCGCATAAATACGGCGCTGAACGGCAAGCGCAATAAGCACGAGCCGATGGCGCCATCCTCTCGTCAATGAACACCTCCAGCGCCGCGGGTCGATCGGGACGGCGATTGAATCACCGCCATCAATTCTTTCGTTACCGGCAGGCGCTTGATTTCAGGCCTCCAGGGTCGCAAGAACGCCTCGAGGGCGTGATCGCTCCAGAACCAAAGATGGCCGCTGAAATCATCAACCGCTCCGTCCGGGACGACAATGACGACGACGCCTCCAGGCGCGCAGACTCTCACGAGTTCCTCGACGACACGGGCCGGTTGATCAAGATGCTCGAGCGTGTCCGTGCACAGCACGACATCAAACGCCTGACTGCCGTACGGCAGATCCGCGATCACATGGCGGACGAATTGTCCTTCCGGCAAGCGCGCTTGGGCTCCGGCCACGGCGCGCTCGGAGAAATCACACCCGAAGGTCCTAATCAACGGGCGGCGGTTCCGCAAGGCGACCAGGAGGTCGCCGACCCCGCAGCCGACATCGACGACTCGCGCGGACTCGCAGGTCAACGGCGCGACATGATCGGCGATTTCTTCGATAAGCTTCTTCCGGACGCCGTCACCTTCGGCATGAAACTTGGCCAGAAGATCATCGTCACCCCACAATCGATCGTAACTGGCAGCGGCGTTGTCCTCCGTGATCCATCCCACACCCCACTCAGTCTGCATCGACTGCCCAGGTAGAAGACTGACCCGGTAGCGGTTTTTCCGGATGAGCAGGAAATCGCTTTTCGGACCATGCACATGCGTGCCTTTGGGAACATAGTCGTAGACCCCCTTCTCCAGGACATCGAAGTCCAAGAGATCTCCGGGAGCGACCCTCGATCGGTGCACGACGCGGTACGGAAATCGCCTTAAGACATCCTTCAAGGCGGCTGCCATACGGCGAAACCAGGCCGTTGCGCCTCCGGATAGATTCGTGAATTCGTTGGGTTCTACGCCGTCCGCGTTTGGTATCATCGCATCGATTCCATGCCCGGGATTCCGAGAGGAACAGGCTGGGAATCCTGTAGTGTCTCCCCGGTCAATTTGGTCACGGAGAAATGTCCGCCAAGATATAGGACCGCGTTCGGTTCGGAGTAGAGGAATTTGTCTCGAGGATGAAGGATTTTGAAGAATGCCGCCTGTGACCAAAAGAACAGGTGAGCATCAAAGCCTTTCTGGCATACCGCCACGTTCACGGTGTACGCCCCAGGCATAAGATTTTGCGACGGTACGGTCGCCCGGAGTCGATAGAGTCCCGGTTCTATATGATCGGGTCTTAAGTCCTGCTCGAAACTATCGACGCACGCGATGTACTTGTAATGAACCGCGTCGATAGTGAACCGGAAGATGGGATTGCTCACGCGCCGCAGGACTTCCAGGACCATCTCAATGGACAGCGGTTCGCCGAATCCCATCGTGCCGTCTCTTGAGCTCTGATCCGCCAGAGCTCCCACTGTCACCGAGCGGATAATGGCATCGCCGGTTCCGCCCATCACTCCTCCGTATATCGAAGGAATCGGCTGCTCCCTTGCCTCCGCGGAGTCTCCAGGGTGATCGCTCTTGAGCCGACAGGCGGCCGCGCAAGTATTTTCGTCGCTGTAGGCACGGATGACTTCCTCCACGGAACCGGCGACCTTTACACGTCCGTCATGGAGCAGCAGCCCCCGTTCACAGAACGACCAGACCGCGCCCACTGAATGCGAAACAAGAATGATGGAGGTGCCGTTCCGCTTGAGGCGGTGAAGATACTCATAGCATTTCTTTTGGAAGTTCAAATCGCCCACTGCGAGAATCTCGTCGATCAACAAGACGTCCGGTTCGCACATTGCCGCAACGGCAAATCCCAGCCGAACGACCATGCCGCTGGAGTAGTGCTTGACGGGAGCGTCGATCATCGAACCGATATCGGCGAACGCGATGATTTCTTCCAACTTCTCCGACACGTCTTGTCTGCTCATACCCAGCAGCGAGCCGTTGACGTGAATGTTTTCGCGCCCGGTCAGCATGGGCGCAAAGCCTGCACCCACGGCGATGAGTGCTCCGACTCGACCTCGAATCGCCACCTGACCGTCATCCGGCTTAAAGATGCCGTTCAAGATGCGCAGGAGCGTCGTCTTCCCTGAGCCGTTTACCCCCATGAGCGCGAGACTTTCGCCTCGGCGAAGTTCAAACGATACATCTTTGACGGCCCAGAACTCTCCTGGACGGAGCGCTTGACTCACGCTCTCACTCCCGAAGATTCTTCGGAAAGAGTCACGCACGCCGTAGGCCATCGACTGCCGCAAGTTCACTCCGAACTTTTTGGAAAGCCCTTGGGCCCGTATGGTCCAATCCTGGTCCATCTACAGCCGCTCCGCCGCGTAATCTTGGATAATGTAGAAGGCATGAATTCCCGCGGCCAACACTGAAAGTCCTACGACCGTTGATAGACAGAACCCTAAAGGCGCGTACAAACCGCCGTTAAAAAAAAGACCGCGTGGGTCATGGATCAGATAGGTCAGGGGATTCCAGTCGATCAACTGTTGAAGCATCAGGTTGTCGAATTTCGGGGCGTACACTACAGGGCTGAGGTACATCAGCAGATTCAGGACCGTCTGCACGACCGTCGTAAGATCCCTTGCCATCACCCCTACGACGGCCAACACCAGACCGATCCCTACGGCTAATGCCATCAGCGGCAGCACCAGCAGGGGAAGCGTTACCGACCAGCCGGACGGCAGGACGCCGAAGAATGCGCAGAGCAAAACAAGCAGGGCGACATTCACGAGGAAGAGATAAACGACGCCGGCGAGGCCGCTAAGCACCAGGGCAATCCTCGGCACGTTCGTCCTGACGACAAGATCGGCATGCGCGGTCAATCCATTGCTGACGACTCCGATGGAACCTGTGAAGAGTCCCCACAGCATGATTCCGAAGAAGAGGTAGAGTGGATACGGAACTCCCACGGCGCCCGCATTGAGAATGCCGGCATAGCTCAGGAAGAGAAAGCTTGCAGCTCCAATGAACGGGTTCAGAAATGCCCACAGATATCCCAACAGCTTCTGCCTGAATTGAACCATGAAATCTCTCGCAAACAACCGCCACATCACCTCCCGGGCTGCCCACAAGTCCACGCCGCTCTGCTTCAGGGACGACATCAGACCGGTACGAGTCGATTGGGAACAATACTCGCGCACGGGCAAGTCAGTTTGTGCCTGCATTTACGCTACCCTCGGCAGCCTTTCCGGAGCATCACGAGAACAACGGCGGTCCAAATCTTACGCAGAACGCGAGAACAGGGATTACCTATCGCATGTGAAGAACTGGGGACGGCGCAGGCAGTCCTCGCCTTTCTCCAGGGGACAACCGGCGCCCACTCGAGGATAATCGTCCACTGAGATCGAAGGATTTTCTACGCAGTTGCCCTAGGCAGTATGATAATCGCCATGTAAAAACATGACAACGGAAATCAGCAAATTTGCTGGACTTTATGCGTACTTCGCTGTTGCATTTCAACCAATTCCAACCAAATCCATCATCATAGGCCTGAGGGCACCAATCTCGGCGTGCTGGGAAACGACTCCTCTGAAGAGTCTTCCCGCTCAACTAGAATAAATGCCTCCAATTCAGTAAATTTCATCTTCTCGTCAAGCTGATAGCGGGTTGACTGAAAGTCGAACATGTCTCGGTACCGGAGCAGGACAGCTTCCTTCGTCGGATAGTAGGATTTGGGAAATAGCAAGTACCGCCACCGCGCCGCTTCGGGGTACTGATCCGGGACGGTATCAGCCCCTCTCGCCTGTCCGGTGGCCTCGACAACCAATCGCGTCCCCGCATATTGGGCGATCAAGGGGATCACCCCTGACTTGGAGGGGCTGAAATAGGCCCACACGCGCCGTTCTCCGTCATCAAGCGGCAGTGATTGGATCAGTTGAAGATCCCTCATGATTGCAACCGAGTTCGATAGTTGCCCGCGATGGACCGATGCTACGTTGAGCAGCGTCGCCACCATGGCCAATGCCACGGCCCAGAGGCTCAAGGTAGACCGCCTTCCTGATGCCTGATCGGCGGCAAAGATGAAAACGAGGCACGGAAGGCTTGCTGCAATGATAACTCCGTAGTGCTGCGACATCGGCGAGTAGTGCTTCAGGAAACCCAACCCGTTGATCATGATCGCAACAAAGACCGCACAGGCGAAGGGGAAGTATGATGCGAACCACTCATGGTCATGCCGACGCCGCCACAGCGACAGACCGCAGAGTGCGCAGGATCCGGCTACCAATATGGGAAAGGTTCCCGTCGTGGAAAGCCAGAGATCCTTCGCGGCTCCCCACACCGATGACACAGTCAGAAACCCCTCAGATGCTGTCCCATACCGTCCCGCATGGGACAGCATCTTCCAGTTCCACCGCAGCCATTCGTCGAAGACCGACCAGTCGAGGGTCATCTGGACTACTCCCATCAGAGTTAAAACGAACCCCCCCGCGCACAGCGACAAGCTCCTCCAGACCCGTGCCCATGTCAAAGATCCGAGCCAGCCGGCTACCACGATGCCGCCACATGCTCCGATGCCCGGCGCCATGTAATAAATCTTCATCGAGCATCCGACAGCCGTTACCACTCCGACAGCCGTTGCGCACAGGTCCCGAAGTCTATCGACTCCGACGGCCGTGTTGTCCACAACAGCCTGGAGATTACCGACCGAGGTCAGCGATACATAGCCCAGCCCGAACAGGCCCATGACGTAAACGAGAGCCAGACTTTCGATCGAGAGCTGAAAGAGAGCGACGTGGTACCACGCGGGCAAGGCTGCGACGACCGTTCCGGCGGCAATCAGGTAATGTTTTCGATCACGCCCGAACAGCAATCCCATGATGACGAAACCCGCGAGGTTCATGCACAGCGCCATGATCTTTGCCCACATCCAATATTCATCTGCATGCTCAATTCCGTAAGCAATCCGCTGCGTACTACCCTCCGCGGAAATGGTCGCCAGCCTCAAGCTGAGCCAACTGGCGATTCCAAACGGGACGCCTGGGTGAACCTTGTAACCCAGATTGGTCGCGGCGAACCCTCCTGCTCTGGCCTCAAGCGTGACTGCATGGGAGAGCGAATACCAAGAATAATCCCCGGTCAACTGCCAGAACGGGAGTGCGAACCACACGGCTCCCATGAACCAAGTCAAGCAGACGAAGACAAGGATCACAGGGATGGTGATCGAAGGATCGCTTGCCTTCGGATTTATCGGCCCCATCAATGGTCCCTGCCGTGACTCACTTACGCAGCTTTCCCGATAGCGCTGATACCCGCATAGGGAGGAATGCGCCGACGGATCTCTCCGATATCTCGCGGAAGTAGTCTGCCCGTGGCCACGTCCGACAATCGATATCCCGCTTCCCACAAAAGGCTGAGCATGTCGTCGAATCGCTCCTGATGGTCCTTATGAACGTACGGGGCGAGTTCAACGAGCAGGGTCGGCTTAAGTCTCCTGAGCGTGTCCAGTCCACCTCGTAGCACCTCGTATTCATGGCCATCGACGTCGAGTTTGATCAGCGCAATTTGGGAAAGCCGGTGGGAGTTCACCAATTCGTCCAACGTGGACACGGCGGCGCCTCCGGTCGACATGAGTCGGCCCTGGTGCAACTCATGCAGATCGCCAGCCGAAGCCATCGGCCAACTTGAGTAAATCGCATCGGGCAGTCGATCCGCCACTCGGCTCGATAGCATGATTTGGTGTGTGGTAATCCTTGCGGCCAAAGGCGGGTTGGCGGCGATGTTCGCTCGCAGTTTCGCATAGGCATACCGGGTCGGCTCGCAGGCGAGAACTCGGCCCGTGTCTCCGACAAGAAGGGCCAGAGGCAGCGTATGCGCCCCGATGTTTGCCCCGATGTCGACGACGGTGTCGCCGGGTCGTACGTGTTCACAATATTTCCGGAGCGCCCGTAGTTCGAATCCGCCGAGCAGATAAATCGAGAGATCGATCCCTTCTTTGAGGTCTAATTCCCAGGTGAGGCCTCGGCGGACTGCGGTAGTCTTGGCTGGGAGGCGGCAGCACTGCCTCATTCCAACGACAATGGCACTGAGTGCTCTCGCAATGGCGATCTTCTGTTTCGTCGCAAGCATGGATGATCAGTCGGCTCTTGACACCATCAGGTTCCAATACTGATCCTTGCTGAATACCTCAGCCCGCTCTGCCTTGAAGCACTCCTCAGCGATGTTCCCTACCGTCCTATACGACAACCCCCTTGAGGCGAGGTAGTCCAGAAACTCCGCCGGCTTGACGCCGGCCTGCGCCAATCCCTCGGGCCAAAACTCCACCAGAAGCTTGATTTCTCGATTCTCACGAATAATCCGTTCCGCTCCCTTCAGAACGCTCAATTCGGACCCTTGGACGTCGATCTTTACAAAGTCGACTCTTGCGCCGGGAGCAAAGTAGTCATCGAGCCGGATAAGAGAGATCCTGACCCGATGGCGTCCCTCCCCCGTGTCGTAAGTTCTGTGATCGACATTAAGTTCGTCGGAGAGATAGAGATCCGTATTCCCTGTCCGTTCTCCTACAGCTGCCTGGAGGACGGTCACATTCTTTCGTCCGGAGATGCCGCGCTCTAGAAGTACAAAATTCTGCTCTGAAGGTTCAAAGGCATGGACGTGCCCGTCGAAGCCTACCAGTCTTGACAGCAAGCGAGTGTAGCTGCCGATACCGGCCCCGACATCCACCACGGTCATCCCGGCATGAACGACCTTGCGGATTTGCTCTCTCTCCTGTCGATCTGAGAGAACCTTGTAGCACGCGTAGAACCAACGATAGAGAGGGGAACAACGTCTGAACAAACCTTCCCCCAGTTTGAAGTACAGCCGATTCACTTTACGCCCTTTGCCGTCAACCTGGTGATAAAGAATGCTGCAAACACGCGCGGCGCTGCTCTCGCCAGAAACGCATCGATAGGGAAGAGTGCCCTGTACATCAGATGCGGAATAGGAAACACATGGGAGACACCGCCCGCCGCCATATACGTTAAGCTCGAAAAAAACTCGAAGCGAATCCTTGATAGATCATAGTAGGCGGCCAGCCTCTCAAGCCAATCGGGTCGGGTGAAGAACATCATATGAGGCAACGCCTGGTTCGCCGAAGACAAAGGGCCTTCGACTTTTTCCAGCCGCGGGCTGTCGATATCGAAACTGATACCTTCATGATGAAAGATCCGGTACAAGGGGTAAGACGCCAGCGAACAGAAGGGCTCCACCAGCACCACTTCCCCTTGAGGTTTCAATTTCGCTGCAGCCCGGGCCAGAAAATCCAATGGACTGGATAGATGATGCAGCACGTTGGTCGCCGTCACGATATCGAAGCTATGATCGAGAACCCCTCTATACCTATCGATCTCATGGCAATCAAACACATGATCGAGATACTCGAGATCCAGCACGTCGGACGTCGTAACGTGAGGGTAGAATAACTTGAGTGGGGATATTCCGCTGCCGACTTCCAAAACCTGCTTACGCCCAAACCCCAGATCTCGTCCGAACAATTGGCCATACAGCTTTCGATACCAGTACAAGAGATTCCGATGGCGTAGAAGCCGTTCATGATTCCGTGCAGTCTGCTCCCGATCCTTAACGTAGCAGGCACGTTCATACGATGACATAACGCGTCGCGAACTCCCCGTCTTTAGGCCTAACAAGCCGTTGCCAAAGTCCGCCGCGGCGCTCCCGCCTCAGATCGCATCGCGCAGAACATCTTTCGTGAAGCGTGAAGCGAAGGATGGGACGGCGAAAACGACCATGAATCGGCTGCGGCCCTGCCTTTGGTAAGGTAAGTCTTCTCGGTGCGCCGGAGCTGGCTTGGTGAATTTAGCGACCTTTCTAAACTGCCTGCAGAGCATTCTGACGGCGGTTGAGACAACGGACACAGCTCCATTCCGGCTCGTCGTAGGGCTTGTCGATAAACCACTAGATGAACTTGATGCGCCGGGCGGCGAACGCCAGCATGAACAACAGAATCGCCCCGTGGCGCCAACGGGCGATGTTCGTCTTTCCGTACCTGCGCTCACGATAGTTAATCGGCACCTCGACGATTTTCAGACCCATTCTCGCGGCCCCGAACAACAGATCAAAGTCCCCGAATGGGTCGAACTCGCCGAAAAAAGTCCGGGCTTCCGCCAACGCACGATAGTGCCCTCGGCCGATGACTTTGGTTCCGCAAAGGGTGTCTTTGAAGCGCTGCCCGAGCACGAAAGAAAATGCCGTCGCAAAGAACTTGTTGCCAAGCAGGTTGAGAAATCGCATGGCTTTGTCGTCCATGGGGTAGACCAACCGGCTCCCGTTGATGAACTCTCCCTTTCCGGAGACGATTGCCTCATAGAATTTCGGAAGGTCCTCCGGCGGCACCGTCATATCGGCATCCAAAATCATCAGGATGTCATTCACTGCAAGAGAGAACCCCTTACGAACCGCGTCCCCTTTTCCTGCTCCGTCTTGACGGGTTATCTTGATGCGAAGCTCTGTTCCTCGCCTCCGATGGACTTCCTGGATGATATCCCAGGTTCGATCCGTAGAATGGCCTTCGACGAATATGATCTCATCGGCCGGTCCCATGGGGGGAATCCGACTAACGATCTCTTCGATGTTTCCCGCCTCATTTCGTGCCGGAATTACGACCGAGACAGACGGCCTGTTCACTTCTGACATACTTGGTCTCGCAACGGCGATGTTGACGAGGGAGAACAATCTGAAGAAAGGCAAGGATGCCAGGTATCGGTTGACCAAATCGCTCAGTATCGGAATGTAGATGGGCAACAGAACCTTACAATCCTGCCTGACAAGCTCGAAGTTCCCCAAGATCAGAAGATTATGAATGTCCTCCGGTGCCAACCAATTCAATTCAGGCGTCTTTTCGCGCATCCCTAACCATGAGGCCAAACGGATGAATGGCCGCCACAAGCTGCTGTAGTAGGTCACGATTAAGCGGGTACCGGAATGGCACCGTTGATAGAGCTGCGAAAGCAATCGTTGGATGTCGCGCTCGTAGTGAATCAAACCGCTCAAGACAAGATAGTCCGGCCTATTGTCGACAAGATCATCCCAATCAACGACTCGTTCCGGGGGAAGCGAGCGCCCTCCCGCTCCATCCTTCTCCCTAAAGGTCACTCGCCCATTAGGAAATACGGCGACGAGCAGCCCGTTCATCGGATCGACTTCTACGGCGGAATCGCAAGGGAGCACGAACAGCGACAGATACCGCCTCATGATCTGATAGAAATAGCCACGCATCTCATGTTCCTGCAAATCGGCCCCCTGTCGGTAAAGAGCCGCGGTGCAATTGAAGACTTGGGCTTGCTCCGATGACTACGGAATTCTTCGGGCGCGCCGGAGCACCGATTGTCACCGACGCGGACCATGCGTCACGGCCTCGACCAAGCGGCTCGTTTTCGAATCGTCCCGGCGATGCGCTTGACCGGCAAGAATAGACCTTTCAGTCGTTCAAGCCGTGCCATTCTCGATGACGCATCCGCGCACCTACGGGAGGGCATCCGCACGGCGTATCCGCCTGGTAGCACGACGAAGCACCGCGACTCCACCCCCTTGGGGCGCATCAAGCGATCCAAACGATGCGCAGTGTGCAGGTCAGGGGCGACGATCAAAGCAGTGCGACCCGGCTCGTATATTTCCTTCACGTCGAGGTCTTCATCGTTCTTGTAGGTCCCAACGATCTCGACACCGGGTTCTGAGCCATAGAACGCAACCTGCTCCTCCGCCACGACTGCTCGAACTGCGATACCAAGTTCTCGCAGTCGATTGATTGTCGCCACGCCTGCTCCATAGTCGTGCCACAACACGACAGGGATCGGACTCGGGCCGATGAGACTCACATAAACAAGGGCCTCCAATCCAAAATGACCGAGATCCGTTTCCGTGCTCCGGCGCTCGTGACGATCGGAAGTAAATTCACATTGTCGGACATAGAACGTTCTCGCTTCAGAATCTCCCAGCGTGGTCTCGATCCGGATCTCGAGAGCGGCAACGGCACCGGGTTCAAGACCCTCCACTGGTGTGACTATCTCCGTCCAAAGTCCTCGACAGAGCGATCGCCTGGCGACTGCTTCGCCGTTCACTTGAATCACAATCACCGGTATGTCCCGCTTTGGAACGTGAGGGAGAAGCACATCGACTCGAAGGAAATCGTCTATGCGGCGACATGAGTGAAACGACCGTGCTCGGCCGAATGCCGCTCGATACGGCAGCCCTGCTTCATGCAACTTCCATCCGTTTAGTAATCGAAACTTGGCATGTTCCGATCCGAGGAGAGAAAGATCGATGTACTCCCTCGGCACATAGGCGGCGAGTTTGGCTATGCCGTGGCTTTGACTATCGAGGGCGCGGGCAAAGTCGGCAGGCTTGATCGTGCCGAGCATCTGTTTGGGCGAAGAAACAGCAAGAGGTTGTTTGAGGCGAACTCGCAGCGCTAACCCTCCGGATGTGCTTGACAAGAAATCGATCGCTTCATCGAAACTCCACTGCCGAGGATACGGCAGGTTCCGCTTCCCGACTTTTGGCAGTCTCAAGCCCCTGGCCAGCCGATCGGGTTGTAACCCATGCACCTCGCTGGTAATCACCTCGATATCCAGACGCTCCCGATGCCGCGACAATGCAGAGACAAATTCTCCAAACGGCGGAATCCCTTCATTGACACCCATCAGCACGGCAGGATCGTTCTTGAATACTTCGATCTCGACATCCTCACTGGATCCTGTTTTTCGGTAGGAATCGCAGAGCGTTATCATGTATCCGTCTGGCCGTAACACCCTAAGCATCTCTTCGATCGCCTTCGAGATGTCTTTCATGTGGTGTAGGGCCGCATTGGCGACTACCAGATCGAATTGTCCTTCTCTAAACGGGAGCGCATTTGAGTTCCCGCCGAACCAGCGCGCTTTCGGAACCTTACGCAGCCCTTCATGCGCAAGGATTGGACTAAACTCAAAGCAGGTCACGGAGGAGCCGGCTCTCACAAATTTGCTACTGTCGAATCCAGGCCCGGCTCCCACGTCCAAGACCCGCTTCCCTTGAAGTGGCACCGAAGCAGTCAATGCCCTAAAGTACACATGCTCCGCATACCGATTGGGAAACCACGTGGCAACCTGCGGACTGATTCCATGATCGGCCAGATAGGCTTCTCGATCGGAGCTAAGATGGTAGCCTTCCAGCAGATCCTGCCATCGAACGTAATCCGTCACCTCCGGCACTTGAACGCTTTGCTCCACGGTATTTTGCTTACGTGAATAGTTGTCGGCGTTGGATGCAATCTCGATTAAACTCAATATGTCCGATTGTGCAAACTGCCCGAGGAACGGCACACCCCAGATAACGTCGAATCCCAGACCACACTCTCGACATCGCACTGCGTTTTCATAAATGGCCGAATCTTCAAACAAGTCCCCGTCTACGCAGGCCACGTCGAGCGCAGCGCAGGAAGGGCATCGGGTGTCATCAAGATGCAATCTGATCATGATCTATTCTGGTATCGGGAAACTATTCTTGTCACAACGAGCCTAGCTCACCAGGCTCACAGCATATGCCGGGGTTCACTCAAGACATCGTCATGCAAACTACCGTAACTGGAGGTCTTACGAGCGTCCTATGCCTAGTGTTCGGAAGAGGCGGTCAAAGCGGTGTCTCCAAGTGTGACAGTCCAACGCCCGCTTGGTTCCTGCCTCTCTAATCCGCTCCGCTGCCACCGTATTACGGATATAGAACGCGGTCTTATCCGCGAGTTCTTGAGGTTCGGTCCAGGTTTCGATCTCTTGCCCGACTTTGTAGTATTCGTGATGGTCCGGAACTTCTTGCGCCAAGTAGAAGCCTCCGGCCATGGGCACCTCAAAATCCCGAAGGCGACACTGACGCATGCCGGAACTCACCACCTCGCTTCTCTTATGCCAACCTGTGTCCGAAAATCCCAGATTGATCTTGCTCGATCGAAAGATTGTCGGCATCTCTTCGTCTGCACAAGCCCCCGCCACCTTGACGCCGGCCAGCGGCTCAAACCGATGATCGCGCGATAGTTTCCGTGACAGGGCGCGGCCGACCCATGCCGGACCCTCGGCGCGCCACCGCGGAGCCCCGTAGTACCGGAGATCATGCGTGATCTTGTAGAGATCCCAAGGAAAACGGTATTGATTCGTCCCCGGAGCATCCCATCCTTTCCCATAGACCACAGGCGCAAGGCCGCTCTTGACGCACTCAGCAAGAAAGGCCCTGCGGTATGGGTCAAAACTCCCAATGAACGAGACGTCGTGCCGATACGCATCTCGCCCTGCCCCTCGTGCCCTATAGAAGTCGGGATTTGCCGCCATTGGCATCCATTCAATTCTCGAAGCATAGGGACGCAGATACTCAACGTTTGCAAGCTGGGCCACCGCCAAGGCGGTGAAGTATGGAGCCGTACGAATCACCCGATACCACTGAAACACCATGTCGACGTGATAGTTCACGACCGGCACCGCAAGAGCCTGCAGTTTCTTGGCTGTATCGACCAAAAGAAAATCGTCATAGACGACCAGAAAGATGAAATCCAGTTCGCCCGAAGACTTTAGACCCATTGCAAGATCGATGAGTTCCCGATTCAGTCGATCCCGATCCGCTCTCCATTGCTTGGAGCCCAACTCCCCCATCCCGCTCGGATAGTGAAAGATTCTGAGCGCTTCACAGTAGTGTCGCTCCAACGTCTGCACGAGGTTGATCTGCATCCATCGATCAGGCGGGAGGACTGCAAGGGCTTTCATCGTGTGCCCTTTCTGAAATGAATTAGTCGGCTAGAAATCACGGCGTTCGAACACGGCGCAAGCCACCGCGAGCAGGAGGCAAGAATACAGAAGGCCGTAGGCCGTCGCTATGGCTTGGTAGGACAGGGCCACAGGAATCCCGGCCGCCGCCTGGCCCTTAAGATTCAGCATTTCGAGGTTCGGCACGACGTAGTAGAGTCCCGTCGTTACCGTCTTCATGATCTCGCTGGTACTGGCAACAGCAAGCCCCCGCAAATCGGACGACAGATGACCGACCACGTACAAGCCGATGGTAAACATCGCGCTTAGGGATGGAGTGGTGAATGTTGAGAACAGTAAGGCTGTTGCCGTTACGATGAGTAATTCTATGAAAATCAACTGCGCCGCTTGAAGCAGGGACGGGTAAATAGGAGTGTGATTCAAGTAGAGCACCGCGAAATACACCGCCACCATGACGGAGAGATTGACGCCCAGTGTCGTCACCAATCCGAGGTACTTGCCGAGGAGAAACTCCGACCGCCGGATTGGCCTGGCAATGATGGTATAGATCGTGCGCCGCTCGATCTCCTTGTTCACCAAACCAATGCCGACAAAAATGGCGATGATAACGCCCACGATATTGATGGCCGCCAATCCCGCATCCGTCATGATCTTGTCATGATCAATAAAGGTCAGCCTGCCGAGAATCGCAGACCCCCCGATCAGAAACAGCGCGAACAAGAGGAGATTGTAAAGAATCTTATCCCGGAGATTCTCTCGAAACGTATTGAGGGCGATGACGGCGATGCTTCTCATTGTGAGTTGTTCATCCCCGCGTATGATTGCGGGGCAGGATTGAGGAAGAGCTCTTCCAGGGATCGCTTTTGTGGAGTCACAGAGATCAGCCTCCCCTGCTGCCGCTCAACCTCGGCGATGACATGGCCAACAGACTCATGGTTCCGCAGGATGACCAAGCACTGCCGGCCCTTATGAATGAGGCGGTCTGCTAAGGGCTTGATGCTGTCGAGCGCATCGGCGTTTAGGCCCTCGCAGACGACTTC
>JBBILH010000062.1:0-20322 GCA_037445005.1 Nitrospira sp. | reverse complement strand
GGCGCCCCGTTGATCTCCCCTGCTCGCGCGATGCGCACACGCAAGCTCCATCCTATGTTCAGACTTCGGGCGGTGCTCATCGCATGCGCGCACTCGGAGATCAATCGGGGCACCCCCAGAGGGGGCCGAGGACAAAAGCCATGGCGCCCCGTTCGCCACGCCACCCGCTGCAATTTCTCCTCGGCGTGACGAACTTATCTTCGGATTGAGGTTAATTTAGAGATGCTGCGGGGAAATCTTGGCGGATGGCGGGGCTGTTCGCCGGGACAGGGCCCATGAAACAGGCGATTGAGGCGGAAATTTTTCTCGGTTCAGGGTTACGGCGTCGCGAGCAATTGCTCGGTCAACTTGGCCGCCCGTTCCGGCTTGATGGTCGCGAGTATGGCTCCGGCCGTTTTGCCTTTTAGAAGACGGAGCACTTCGATGGCTTTGCGGTCCGGCATTTTCTCCAGCCTGGCGGCCGCTTCCTCCGACGGCATGGATTCGAACATCTTGGCAAGCTGGGCTTGGTGTTGGTTTCGCAGTTCGGCGACCGCTTGTTCCTGTTTGGTCTTCTTCTCCGCGGCCGCCTTGTCGAGTTTGTCCTTTGCCTCTCTCTTGCGTTTTTCGACCGCCTCGATCTTCGTGAGAATTTGTTCGAGTTCGGCCTTCAGCATCGTCAACCGGTCCTCCGCGTTCTTGACGGATTCCTCACGCCGGTCGAGATCGCGCTTGCGCTGATCGAGCATCGCAATGATCTCCTTGGGGACGCCTAATGCCGGGCCCTCGGGAGTTTGTGTCTGCTGGGGCTTGTCCTTGACGGGAACCGTCTGCGCTGAACCGCCGTTCGTCGGCGCGGACGAACCAGGGACCGCGTCGGAACCTTTCACGGCTTGTTCGCGTAAAGGCGCTACGGGAACGGACGGAGGAGTCAGCGACGCCGGCGCCGGGGAGGCCGGATTCGACGATGCCTGCACAAGATATTCGATCCCCCAGGACGAGAGCACGGCAACCGCCACCACGGTTCCGAGGAGAATCGGACGGGCGGAAACCACGAACGGCTTTCGAGGAACCGGATCCGGATAGAGATGCTCCTGCCACCGTCTCATACGGCACCTTTGTCCGTGTAGGATCGCCGGGCCGCGATTTCATCCAATCGCTGCTGAGCCCGACGCGCCTCCGTCGATCGCGCCTCTCTCTCTCGGCGCTCTTCCAACATTTCCAACTTCCTGCGTTCTTTCGACGCCTCGAACAATTCGGCCTGCTTCTGTCCCACCGCCACACGCAGTAATGCTTCCCGCTCCCTTGCCTTGGCCACGACCGACGCCAGCGCTTCGATGCCCGCCACATGCAGGGCGGCTTCGTCCGGCTTGATTCCCGAAATACTGAGGGCCATGAAAGCCTGCGCCCGCCGCTCCTCGTCCGCTTCGAGCCCGGCGCGCTCAGCCTCCGCTTCGTCGAGCGAACGCGCCAACTCGGCATACTCGGCCCGAAGCCTGTCTTCGACCTGCGCGCGATAGTTTTTCAGCGCCCTGACCTTCATCTTGTCGCCTGCTCCAGCTTTAAGAGCGCCTCGACGGAACCGGCCCAATCGGCCTTCGTGTCGGGGTCCTGGCGAAGAAACGCGTTGAAAGCGTCGTGGTGAGCGACGGCTACGTCGAGTTGTTTGTTGGCTCCGGGTTTATACGCCCCGAGCGTAATGAGATCCTCCGCGCGTTTGTACACCGCCGTCAGCTCGACGATGCGACGCCCCGCCGCGTATTGGCCGGCCGGCACGATGTCGCGCATTACGCGGCTTGCGCTTTGGAGAACGTCGATGGCCGGATAGTGATTGCGCGCAGCGAGTTCGCGCGAGAGCACGATGTGCCCGTCGAGAATGGACCGCACGCTTTCGGCGATGGGATCGGACAGTTCGTCTCCGTCGACCAACACCGTATACAGACCGGTGATCGACCCCGTTCCGCTGCACGTCCCGACCCGTTCAAGAAGTTTCGGCAGCAATGCGAATACCGACGGTGTGTACCCCTTGGTGGTCGGAGGCTCGCCGGTCGCCAGCCCGATCTCTCTCTGTCCGTAGGCCAAGCGCGTCAAAGAATCCATCATGAGCAGAACGCGCTTTCCGCAATCCCGGAAGTACTCGGCGATCGCCGTAGCGAGCAACGCTCCCCTGATTCGGACGAGCGGCGGCTGGTCGGAGGTGGCGACCACGACGATGGAGCGTCGTAACGCCTCGGGCGTCATATCCCGCTCCAGAAATTCTTTGACCTCCCGGCCCCGCTCTCCGATCAGCGCAATCACGTTGACGTCCGCCGTCGTATATCGCCCGATCATGCCGAGCAACACGCTCTTGCCGACGCCGGACGTCGCGAAAATTCCCATGCGCTGGCCGACGCCGCAGCTCAGAAGCGCATTGAGCGCTCGTACCCCCAGATCCAGCGGATCCGTGATCCGCGCACGCATCAACGGATCAGGCGGCGCGGCGTGAAGCGGATAGGTCGCTTCGGAGGTGATCGGACCGCGGCCGTCGATCGGCTCGCCCAATCCGTTCAGCACCCTGCCGAGCAGCTTCGGCCCGACGGGCGCATGCGCGGCGCGGCCTTTCATGACCAGCCGGCTGCCGGGCCCGATCCCTTGGGTCTCGCCCAGCGGCATTAATAAGACGCGCTCGCCCCGAAAACCGACCACCTCGGCCAGCACCGATCCATGTCCATGCTCCTTGGTGATCTCGCAAATTTCGCCGATCGACGTCACGGGTCCATATCCTTCGATCACGATCCCCACCGCCTGCGCCACGCGGCCGTGAACCGCCAGCGACTCGGCTTCGCTCAACGCGTCAACGGCCTTCACGTCCGCCTCGCTCGCGAATCGCCTGAGCCAATCTCATCAACTGCGTCTCAAGCGTGGCGTCGACCATTCGGCTGGTCGTCTGTACGAGGCAGCCTCCAGGGGCGATCTCCGGATCGGTGGAACTGACCAAGGTGACCGCTCGCTCGCGTTCCTGCGCGAGTCTCTCCCGCGCCGACTCCACGGCGGCGAGATCGGACGGATTGACGGTCACCTGGACGATTCCTCCTTCAGGAATGTGGGCCAACGCCGCCCGGACCTGCTCCACGATCAGGTCCCTGTTCGACTCGCCGATCTGTCGGACGATCTTCGACGCGATGGCGAAGGCCAGCGATGCCACGTCGTCCTCCACCGATTGGTGCAGGGTCTTCCAGCGTTCTTCGAGCCGGCCGGCAAGCGCGCTCAACACCGCCTGCTCCCGCTCACGCGACGCTCCCATCCGCTGGGCGGCGCGGTGTTCACCCTCCGCCACACCGCGCTCGTAGTCGGTCAACCCGTCGGGCCCTTCGATGCGTCCTCCATTGCCGAAATCAGCGAGTGCGAGCTGCTGCAGACGGACCGTGCCGGTTTGGACGAGCCGATGCTTCAACACGGCGTTCTCGTGTCTCAGTCGCCGGAGATCCGCCAGACGTTTCACGGTCAGAAGAACCATATCGGGCAGAAACGGCTTGGTGAGAAAATCCGCCGCACCGGCTTTCATCGCGTTAACGGCCAGATCGACGCTCCCGTACCCCGTCATGGTGACCGCCGTCATCCTCGCGTCGACTCCGAACGCCTGTTGCATGAGCGCGATCCCGTCGATGTCCGGCAGCCGGATATCGGTCACCAGCAAATCCACAGGTCGGGTTCGGAGGAGAGACAAGGCCTCGCCTCCGGTGCCGGCCTGCATGACCATATACCCCGCCTCGCTGAGCATGCCGGCAAGGAGGTGCCGGATCGGCTCCTCGTCGTCCACCACAAGAACCGTGCGCAAGGCGCTGTCGATGGACGCGGCTCGGTGGGGAGGAGGCGGAACGGCCGGCATGGATTCGATCGCGGCCATCTAGACGAGATCCTCTCCCCCGCCGCTGACGACGATTCGGCCTTCTTCTTCGAGTTTTCTGCAGACCTTCAGGATGTTCTGCTGCGCCTTTTCCACGTCGCTCACCTTCACGGGTCCTCTGGTTTCCATATCCTCCTTCAACATCTCCGCCGCGCGGCTCGACATGTTTTTGAAGAACTTGTCCTTGACCTCCTGACCGGATCCTCGCAGCGCCACGGGGAGATCTTCCTTGCTGATTTCCTTCATCAACTCCTGCATGCCGCGGTCGTCGAGCTTGACGAGATCGTCGAAGACGAACATCAGCGCCCGGATACTGTCGGCCAGAGTCTGGTTCCGTTCGGCGATCTTGCTCATGATTCCGCCTTCGGTGGCTTTGTCGAGACGTGTCAGTATGTTCGCGATGACCTCGGTGCCGCCCACGCTCGTCGCTTGCGCTCCGGTGTTGGCCAGCAAGGTTTCCTGAAGAGAGTTGCTCAAGGCGTCCAGCACGTCCGGTTGCACCTCTTCCATCGTCGCGAGCCGCATGGCCGTATCGGCGCGCAAGGCCTCCGGCAGCCCCGCAAGCAACTGACTGGCCTGTTCGGTGTCAAGATGCGCCAGGATGACGGCGATCGTTTGGGGATGCTCGATCTTCAGCATCTGCCCCAGCGCCTTGGCGTCGAGCCATTTGAGCGCTTCGATGCCGGGATACGATTTCGTGTTGATGGACTCCAGCATGCGCGCGGCTTTTTCCGGCCCCAACGCCTTCACGAGAATCGCTTTGATGTACTCCTTGCCCTCGAACTGCACCTCGCCGTTCTCGCTCGCATGCTCGAATTCCTGGATGACGGCATCCTCTTCTTCCTTGGAAATGTTGGCCGTATCCTTCATGTAGCTGCCGAGCTTGCGAATCTCCTTCGGTCCCAGGGATTTCATCACCTGGGCCGCGGCATCTTCACCGATGGCCCGCAAGAGAATCGCGGCCTTCTGCTCGCCCGTCAATTCCTTCGCCACAATGGTCTTCCTGTGTGCATAAGGTGTCTCGGCCCGGAGGTTTGGCGCGCGACAACGGTCGCGGGACCCGTTAATTTCCGGTCTTCAGCCATTGCTTGACGACCACGGCCGTTGCGTCCGGATTGCCCCTCGCCATGTCGACGATCTGCGCGCGCGGTTTCCCGCCGGCCAACGACGCTTCCACCTGGCCGACCGAAGCCGGCAGGCTCGGCGTTTCAGCCGGCGGCGCCGACGCGATCGCCAGCATTCCCAGTAGCGGGCGCACGACGAAAAACAGTAGGAGCAGGAACAGCACGCCGCCCACCGCATACCGGATGTACGGCATCCAGGGCTTCTGCGGTTCCGGAGCCGACTCGACGCCGGCCTGCTGGGCGTCTTCTCCGAATCCGAATTGCATGTTCACGACTTCGACTTGATCCTGGCGTTCCGCCGAATAGCCCATCGCCTTCTTGACGATCTCCTCGATGCGCGTCATCTCCTCGGCGGAGCGAGGCGTATATTTCCGCGGCGCATCAGCCGCCGGGCTCTTCTCCCCTTCCGCCGGCTTCGGAGCTTCATAAGTGCCGTCGACCAGCACCGCCACGGAGAGCTTCTTGATCGTTCCGGTCGGCTCGACGATCCGCGAGACGGTGCGGCTGATCTCGTAGTTGACCGTTTCGTTCTTGGTCTGGCTCGAGTTCGAGCTCGTTTGCGCCGATTCCTGCTCGCCTCCCGGCGGCACGTTGGATTCAACGCCCGGGACACCGCCGGTCGTCCCGTTTACCCCGCTGGATTTCTCCTGGCCCCGTTGCTCGCTGCGGACGACCTGGCCGTTCGGATCGTATCGCTCCTCCGTGGTTTCGACTTTCCTGAAATCGACCACGCTCGACACGCGAACGACGGCCTTGTTGGTCCCGACGATCCGCTCAAGCATGGACTGAATCCGGTTTTCGATGTCCTTCTCCAGCGCCTGTTGGTACTCGAGCTGAGTGTTGGTCAAGCCGGCGGGGTCATCCGGAGCGGAGCTGGAAAGGATTCGGCCTTGGCCGTCGACGACCGTCACGTCTTTCGCCTGCAAACCCTCCACGCTGCTCGCCACCAGGTGCACGATCCCTTGGACCTGCGCCTTGCTCAGCATCTGCCCGCTGTAGAGCGAGACGACCACGGAGGCTCGGGCACGGTCCTGTTCGGTACTGAAGAGGCGCCGCTCCGGAATCGCCAGATGCACTCGGGCCTTCTCGACCCCGCCCATCTGCGCGACAGTCCTCGCCAACTCCCCTTGCAACGCCCGGCGATAGTTCAATTTCTGAACGAACTCCGACATTCCCAATGTGGAGCGGTCAAAGATCTCGAACCCCACGCCGCCTCCGTGCGGCAAGCCCAGTCCTGCCAACTGCAATCGGAGATCGTAGACCTGGGCGCTCGGCACGAGAATCGTCCCGCCGCCGCCGCTCGTCTCGTAGGGGACCTTCAATTCTTTCAACTTATCCACGATCGCCGAGGCGTCCTCGGTGGAGACGTTGGAAAACAGCACCTGCATATCCGGCTGCTGGGTCCAAAGACCGACCGCAACCAAGCCGGCGATCGACCCGGCCAGGGCCAACAGAATGATCATGCGTTGGTTAATAGTGAACCGGCTCAGCGACTCGAACATTCCCGTGCCTTTCGATTAGCTTCGTTGTTCCGAGTTTCGGGTTTCTCGTTTCGGGTTTCAGGTTCTCAGACAACATGAAACTTCCGCGCTTTACGCTTCACGAGATACGCGTCACGTCTTCTCCCGACGATTCACGCTTCCCGTTCTCTTCCTACGCTTCACGCATTCTCGGCGCTCCACGACCGACGCCCCACCCCTCAGATTTGCATCCGTTGGATTTCTTCGTAGGCGCCGATGAGTTTGTTGCGGACCTGCATCATCAGTTGGAATGAAATATCGGCCTGCTGCAACGCGATCATCGTTTGATGAATATTCTGGGTCTTGCCCGTCATTAGTTCGTCGACCGCATGGCTGGCTTGTAGTTGCACGTCGTTGGCCTGCGCGATCGCCCCCTTGAGTTGCGCCAAGAACCCGCCGCTTTCCGCCGCGCTCCCCTCTCCGGCCGAAGCGGGCGCGAGTACGTCCGGGATGGATGAGACCGTCTGGGCCCCGATACGAATGAGATCCATGGCTTCCCCCGTTACCTTCCGATCTCCAGGGCTCGATTCCACATGGCCTTCGTGGCGTTGATGGCCTGGACGTTGGCTTCGTAAGACCGAGACGCGCCGATCATATTGACCATTTCTTCCATCACATTGACGTTCGGCAGTCGCACAAACCCTTTGGCATCGGCGTCCGGATGACGGGGATCGTAAATCTGCTGGCCCGGCTTGGGATCCTCGATCACCCGAGACACCTTCACGCCCTCCAACGCATGGGCCGAAGGACCGGCGGCGATTTTCCTCATCGTCTGCTGGAACGCGCTCCCGACGGTTGCCGATTGAAACACGACGTCCCGCCGGCGATAGGGGCCGCCGTTGGCGGTCTTGGTCGACTGCGCGTTCGCCAGGTTGCTCGCGATGACGTTGAGCCGGCGCCGCTGCGCATCAAGCGCGGACACCGATACAGCGATACTGTCGGTCATGTCCATAAGGACCTCCTTGAATGAAGGTTGAGGCTAAGGTCGAGCGAAGAGGAGTTGAGCTCTCGTCTCGAACTCAGCCTTAACCTGAGCCTGCGTTGTCACCGCGCGTCACGAATCGCGCTCATCAGTTGCCTCATCCGAATGGCCATGATGCTGGCCGCGCTGTTGTATTGCATGGCGTTGTCAGACAGCTTGGCAAGTTCGAGTTCCATGTTGACCGAGTTGGCGTCCAGCGGAAGGTCGCCGGCCGGGACTTCCGCAACCCGCCCGGTCGCGCGCTGAATACCCTCGCCCCGCGGGCCGATGTGCATGTTGTGAGTGGAGATCAATTGGACCGGCAGTCGGCCGCGGGCGGCGGCGGACAACGCCTCTTGGAAATGCAGGTCTTTCGCCCTGTAGCCCGGCGTTTCTTCATTGGCGATGTTGGAGGAAATCATTCTCTGGCGGGCGCTGCGCATGTCCAGCGTCCGTTCGATGAGGCCCATCGTCTTGTCGAAGAGTGTCATGGCGCGCCTCCTTCGTCCCCGCTGTTACACGTGGTTGCCGATCGGCCGTTCAAGCTGGCGGTATTCCCGCAACTTGTTGCGCAAGGTTCGGATGCTGATGCCGAGTTCTTTCGCCGCATGCGTCCGGTTGTCTTTCGTCCTGGCAAGCGTCTGAAAAATCAGCTCGCGCTCCATTTCCCAGAGCGAACCGTTGCCGCTGTCCGTCGCGGCAGGAGGCGGAGTCGCGACCGAACTTTGGCCCGGCGATTCGGCCGCGACGTGCTCGGGCATGATCGGCCCTCCGTTCGCCAACAGCACCGCCCGTTCCATGACGTTCTCCAGTTCCCGCACATTGCCCTTCCAGGGTTGTCGTTGGAGCGCGACGACGGCCGCGTCCGTCAGCGTCCTAAAAGTCAGGGCATTCCGCGCGGCGGCGGTTCTCGCGAAGTGTCCGGCGAGAAACGCAATGTCGGACGGCCGCTCGCGCAAGGGCGGAACCGTAATCGGAAACACGTTCAGTCGATAGAACAGGTCCTCTCGGAAGCGCCCTGCTTCGACTTCTCGGTAAAGGTTCCGGTTTGTCGTCGCGATGACCCTGATATTGACCGTCACGGGGTCGCGTCCTCCGACGCGATCCACTTCGCGTTCCTGCAGCACACGGAGCAGTTTTGCCTGGAGGCCGAGATTCATTTCGCTGATTTCGTCCAACAACAGGGTTCCGTTGTGGGCCAGCTCGAACTTTCCCTGCTTCCGCATCAGGGCGCCGGTGAACGCGCCGCGTTCATACCCGAACAGCTCGCTTTCCAGCAGGCCGTCCGGCAGCGCGGCGCAGTTCACCGCGACGAACGGCCGATGGGCGCGGGGGCTGCGACTGTGAATAAATCTCGCCAGCAGTTCCTTCCCCGTTCCGCTCTCGCCGCTGATGAGGATCGTGGCTTGACTGGCCGCGACGCTTTCGACCGTGCTGAGGAGCCGGATCATGCCGGGATCCTGCGATAAGATGACCCGCTGCTCAGACGACGCATCGGCATGGACCGGTTCGTCCGGCGCTACGCCCTGAAGATTGCCGATGATCCGCTCCAGCAGCTCCGTCGAAAAGGGTTTCAACAGGTAGTCGCTCGCGCCGCATTTCATCGCTTCGACCGCCGTTTCCACGGCTCCGTAGGCGGTCATCAGAATGGTGCGCGTCGACGGCGAACGTTTGGCGACTTCCTTGACCAACTCCAGCCCGCTCAGGCAGGGCATCTTCAGATCGGTCACCAGCAGCCACGGCTTGACCTTGATCGTGAGCGCCAACGCCTCCTGACCGTCCGACGCGAGCCGGACCTCGTAGCCGAGCCGGCGGACCGTTTCGGCGAGGGCGGCGCGCATCGAGGGATCATCGTCGGCGACCACGACGACCTTTCCCTCCTGAGCCCCGTGCGTAAGCGAAGTCCTCGATCCCTCGTCCATCATGCTGTCGTCTCCTTGGTGTGCAGTTGATCGTGCCCCGGCCCTGCTCCCTGACCGTCGGCCTGAGGATCCGAATCGAAGGCGGGCAGCACGATCGTGAACGTGGTTCCTTGTCCCGGCGCGCTGTCGACGTCGATCCGTCCCCGATGCCCCTCAACGATGGCATGAACGATGGCGAGTCCCAGCCCGGTGCCTTCGTCCTTCGTGGTGAAAAACGGGTCGAAGATTCGGGTTCTGAGGGCGAGGGGAATGCCGATGCCCGTATCCGAGACGGACAAGCGCATGACACCCTCCGGGCCGGTCTCGGCGAGCGCCGACAGCGTCAGGGCGCCGCCGTCGGGCATGGCTTGCACGCCGTTGAGAATCAGGTTGAGCAGCGCCTGTTTCAACTGGCCCGCATCGCACCAGAGGCGTGACGCGGCCGTCTCCACATGGAGACGGACTTCCAGTCGAGCCTTCGCAACCGCATGGGCGGCGAGGGCCAAAGCGTCCAGAATGACCGCTTCCGTCTGATGCCACCCCCGTCGGGAGCAGTCCGGTTTCGTATAGAGCAGCAGGTTGGACAACAGCCGGTCGAGCAACTGCACGGCGGAACAGATGTGCTCGGCGTAGCCGCGGAGATTCCCGTCATCTTTCAAGTCCCGGCGTAGCATGGAGGCGAAGAGCTCGATGCTGCCGAGCGGATTCCTGATTTCGTGCGCGATTCTTCCGACCATTTCACCCATGGCCGCCAAGCGATTGCGCCTCTGGAGCCGTTCTTCAAGCTGGTGTATCGTGGTGACGTCTTGGATCAAGGTAAGCCCGCCGGCCGAGCGGCCCTCGGCGTCGCTTAACGCCTTCTGTGTGATCGTCGCCACCGCGCCGGTCTTGGTCGTCAGCGGGTAGTCCCGGCCGTCCAGGCCGGCCTCGCGCAGACAGGCCTCCAGGGGCCGGCCGACGATCCGATCGCGTGTCGTGCCCAATAACTGCTCCCCCGCTCGGTTGCAGCGTGTCACCGTTCCTTGTTCGTCCGTGACCAGGATACCCGTCGCCAGCGATTCCAGAATCGCCGCCAGGTGCTCTCGCAGCTCTTCGTTCGAGCGGAGATTGAGGCGGAGCGCCTCATTCCGGTCGGCCAGCTCAAGGTCGAGTTGCTCCAGCCTGGACGTCAGGGCGCGATAGGACTGCTGAAGCGTCGCGGCCGCGCCGTCGAAACTCCGAAAAGCCGCCTGGAGAAGCTCGGAATCCGGTCGAACGGGCGACGACTTCACGGTCATGGTATTACTCTCCTTCCTCCGCGCTCACGACGCGGAGGCTCGTCTGAATGGCCGACACGGCTCGATCCAACAGGGGATCGCCCGACGGCATGACGGAGGCGGGCGTCGACGGAGTCGCGCGGAGCGGCTTCTGCGCCGTCCAATTGCGAACCACCTGCACGTTCGCCCAAGCCGCCTCGTCGGAGTCCGGATGAGACGCCAATACCTTCCGGTACAGCTCGATCGCTCGCGAGTAGGCGCGCTTCTCCGTCAGGAGATCGGCCATTGTGAGCAGGTCGCTGTTCTTTCGAACGAAACCCTCGCGAGCCGCCGCATCGAAGACGGTCAAGGCTTCGTCGGAATTCCGATTCTCGGCCAGAGTCCTCGCCAAAACGAGCGTCACCTTGGCTCGCTCGGGATCCTTCGGGTGGGCTTTCAGCCATGCCCGCATCGCGCGGACCGCTCCCGCTTGGTTCCCCTGCCCCCGCATCGCCGTCACCAAGAGGCTGGAAACCAGCGTGCTCTTGGCGCTCAAGGGATAGAGAAACTTTGCGCGCTCCAGCACTTTCTGTGCGGCTTGATGATCCCGTTGATCCAGATAGCTTTGTCCCAGCCCGATCAACGCGGTCTCATGGAGGGAAGCGGCCTTCATGTCGCGCACCAGCGCCTGGTAGAGACGCACCGCTTCCGCGGAGAACCCTTCTCTTCGATGGATCTCCGCCATTTTCAGCAATATCTCCGTCCCGGCATAGTGGCGTTCCGGTTCCGCCCCGTGCCAGTGGAACAGCGTCAACGCGGCAAGATCGTCGTTAGCCTCGAGCGCCGCGGTCAATCGGGGTTTCAGCATCGACGTCAACCGGTCTCCGGCCGTCTTCGGCCAAGGATCGCGGTCGACCTTGCCGGCCCGCTTCGTGACGTCATGGTAGGCCTCGATCGCCTGCGGCTCTTCCTTTCTGAGCTCGTAGTATTCTGCGAGCCTGAAGAGGGCCTCGCTGCCGAGCGCATCGAGATCGTGTTCGGAGGCGATCCGCCGATACATTTCCTGAAAGCTGGCGTCGTCCAGATACGATACCGGAGCTCCCCGCATCAGACCCCGCACCTTCATGTAGAGGAAGTCGTCCTCCGCCACGGATGCAATTTCCTGCTCCATGCGCGCCAGTCGCAGCTTGGCGGTGACGCCCGCGGAAGACTCGCCGTAGCGGTTATGGGCGGCCACGTAGAACAGTTCCGCGCATTTCTGTTGTCCGAGGCGACGGCAGGCATCGCCGACACGAATCAGCACCGAACCGCCGTCCACCTTGCCCGGATACAGATTGACCAAGAGGGTGCATGCATCGCGCGCCTGCAGCATGCGGTCGGACTCGAAGAGCACGTTGCAGTATTGCTCCAGCAATACGGGGTCCCCCCTGAACATGCGGGGCCACCGCTGGTAAAGCGAATCGTACAGGGGCCTCGCTTCCTGCTCACGCCGCTGCCCGTAGAGCGCGACGGCGAGCCCGCGCGTGGCGTGCATGAAGGCGCGATCGTCGACCGTCTGTTTTCTGATGGTCTGGAACGCCTGCTCGGCGTCTTTCCATCTGCCCAGCATCCCGAAAGTCACGGCAAGACCGAGCATCGCCCGTTCCTTGTCTTTGGCCTCTTGCGCCCTGCCCAATGCAGTCTCGTAGGCGCTTTGCGCCTCGTGCAACCATTCCATCTCACGATAGAGATCGCCGATCCTCCACTCCGCTCGAATCGTATTGCCGTCCTTGGGATAGGCGCGGATCAGTGCGCGATACTGATTCACCGCTTCGGCCCGCCGGCGATTGGTTGGTTCCGCCAGCACGGTAATTTCGGCGTTGAACGCGACCGTTGCGGGCATAAGCGCGCTTTCCGGATACAGCATGGCAAAGGCGTCGAAACCGGAACGGGCCGCGTCCCATTGCCCTCTTCGAAAGGCCGCTACGGCCTCCCGAAATTGCGAGGCCTCTTGGCCCTCCGCACCCTGGTCGTACCTCGGACCGTCGTCCGGCAGCGCCGCGGACGCCGCTCTCGCCTGTCCTACCGCATCGAGGGACTCGTCGCTCGAGGCGGTCGGCGCGACAGGATCCGCACCGGAGGCGACGGAAAGCCACAGCGCCTGCAGCAGTAGACTCGCGACGACTCGATTGACGGCGATACACGAACGCATAAGTTCGACGAGACGTTCAGCAACTTTCGTGCCTTTCTCGACCGGGTAAGAATTACTCGGTTATCGGGAGATTTTTTCTCCTGTGATGAATTCGTCGCGAAGTGCCCGTCAAACTTCCGTCAGCTCGACGGCGGCAGGTCAATGGATTGACGACTTGAGGGGTGGTTTCTCGTTGCGGGTTTCAGGTTGAAAGTTTCAGGTTCTATGTTGAAGGGGGAAGTTTCATGTTCCAAGTTTCAGGTTTCGAGTTTCCGGAGAACGTGAAACATTGAACTCGAAACATGAACCCTCCTCGGCGAAACGCGGAACTTGAAACCTGAAACTCGTAACTCGGCGCGTGAAGCAATGTTTGAGGGGCGTATCTCAAGAAGCCGGCGGCTGGCGACAAGCCGACAGGCCCCAGGCCGACATTCGCGCTTCTCCTCTCGTAAGAGCCTGCCGCTTGTCAGCTAGTGATTTGCCGCGCCGCTCGTTCAGGTTACGAACCGACGGCGAGGCTGTGGGATTTCGGCGCGAACCCCTTTCGCTTGAGTTTTTCCACCAGTGTCGTGCGGTTCAGCTGAAGTAGCTGGGCGGCTTTGCTCGTGATGCCGTTGGCCTGCCGGAGCGCCTCAACGATCAAACGGTTCTCATATTGTTCGATCTCGCGGGAAAGGTTAATGCCCTGGTCGTTGAATCGAATGAACTGCTCTTTCGCGCCGTCCAGACCCTGACAGCGCTGGAGCAGCCGCTCCGGAAGGTCGGCACTTTCAATGACGCCGGATTTCTTAAGCACGACGAGGCGCTCAACCATATTTTCCAACTCGCGGATGTTCCCCGGCCACCCATGCTCGACGAAGTGGGCCATGGCCTCGGCGGAACACCCGGCGATCGAGGTCTGCTTGATACGGTTGAATGAAGCGATGAAGTAATCGACCAGTTCTGGTATGTCGGTCCGGCGATCACGCAAGGGCGGAATCGTGATGGGGATGACGTTGAGTCGATAATAGAGATCCTGCCGGAACCGTTTCTCCTGGACCGCCCGTTCCAAGTCCTGGTTCGTGGCCGCAATGATCCGGACGTCGACGTTGATCGTCCTGGTTCCGCCGATGCGCTCGAACGACCGTTCCTGGAGCACGCGGAGCAGCTTCACCTGCAAGGCAGGGCTCAACTCGCCGATTTCATCGAGGAAGATGCTCCCGCCGTGCGCCAGCTCGAAGCGGCCGAGCCGCGTATGTGCCGCGCCGGTGAAGGCGCCTTTTTCGTGCCCGAAGAGCTCGGACTCCAACAGGTTTTCCGGAATCGCTCCGCAGTTGACCGGAACCATCGGCCCCTGATTGCGCCGGCTTCGCCGGTGGAGCATCCTCGCGACCATTTCCTTCCCGGTCCCGCTTTCCCCTTGGATCAAGACGGTGCTGTCGCTGTCCGCAACCTTATCGACGAACTCGATCACCCCGCGCATTTGCGGACTCGAACCGACGAGGTGCTCCGACCGCCGGCCGCCTCTGACTTGGCGTCCTGATTGAGACTGATCCGCCTTCTGGCGTTTGGCCTCCGCCGCCGTCTTGACGACCGCCGTCACCTGGGAGATCTCAAACGGTTTCGTGATGAACTCATATGCCCCGCTTTTCATGGCGCGAACCGCGGTGTCGATCGTGCCGTATCCCGTCATGATGATGCCCATCACATCGGGATCGATACGGAGGACCCGTTCCAGGACCGTCAGTCCGTCGATGTCCGGCAGTCTCACGTCGGCCAACAACAAGTCCGCGGGGTTGTCGCGCATCATGCGGATCGCTTCCTCTCCGCCGCCGGCCACCTCGACTCGGTACCCCTCATCCGTGAGAATCCGGTGCAACAACGTCCGGACCGGCTCCTCGTTCTCTACGACCAGGACGGACACAACACTCATAGCTCTTGCCCCCCAGTTAGGACACTCATCAGGCCGAAAATAGTTCGCCCGCTCGCAGGCCGGATGCGCTCGCCGTATTGCCCCGTCGTCGGAAGGAGCATCGGCGCGAAGGTTCCTGCCACATTGCGACGTGCACGAGACTAAGCGTAGAAGATAATTCGGTTGCGAGGAGTGTCATGAGACACTGGATGCTGCTCGAATTATGTCACTAACTCATTAGAGACATATGATCCGATGAACTAGTGACGCTAGGGTGAGGAGACTCTGTCATGAGAATGACGGAGTAGACTCTTTCGACCCTGTCACATTTCTGACGGGGCAAGCGACCCGAGTCGGAGGTCGCGGCAGGAGCTTCTTCGGCGCTGGGAAGAACGGGAATGAAAGGCCGGCGCCGTGTAGTCCGATACGGCCGGACGAGAAGAGAGCCGGTCAGAGCGACAGGGTTCGGGGGGGCTTGAACGACTCCTGAAGCGCAAATCGCACGCAGTGGGCCGCGGCTTGCGCGCGACGAGTCACATGAAGTTTCTGGAATATATAGCGGACGTAGTTTCTGACCGTCTTGTCGCTTAAATCCAGCGCGACGGCGATTTCTTTGTTCGTCTTGCCTTCGGCGACAAGCGCGAGCACACGCTGCTGCTGGGACGAGAGAGGTGGGCGCGGATTCGAGGGACGGATCTCCGACAGCGATTTCATTCTTGTGAGCACGGGCTGAGTGACCGCGCTATCGAGAATGGACTGTCCACGGGCGACGGATCGGATCGCCTGCAGGAGCCCTTCGGTATTGATCCCCTTGAGCACGTAGCCGTTGGCGTCGACCGATATGGCGGAGAGGATGGCTTCTTCGTCGACGGCCGCCGTCAGGAAGAGGACGCGCGTCTCCGGGGACCGCCGACGAATCTCTCGGCAGGCGTCGGTTCCGCCGCCGTCGGGAAACCGCAAGTCCATGATGACGACGTCGGGTTTCAGCCGTTCCGCCTCTTCAACCGCTTCGGCGGCCGACGACGCCTCCCCGACGACCGCCAGTCCCTTGTCGCTTCCGAGAATCGCTCGGAGACCGACGCGGAATATTTCGTGAGCATCGGCGATCAGCAATCGAATCGACGTCACCTTCACCGTAAACATAGAGCGTTACCTCCCTATTGTGGTGAATCTCGTCGGGTCCCCCATGTATAGCGGCACGTCTCGCGATCGCTCATGATCCAATCGCCATCATTATGCAGGAGACGGATATCAAATGCGTGAGGGCCATCGCATGTTTTATGGACGGGGGAGTCCCGCCGTCCGGCTCTATCTAAAGGACTCCGTCCGTTCAACGGGTGATTGAGGCCGTAACGGGTCCGGATTCCCGCGTTAGGATTTGCGAGCAGCGTCTCTCCTAAAGCTACGAGCCGCCAAGAAGCCGACAGCGGCCCGGCTGCCATTCGAGCGTCTTCAGTTGCGGGCCTGCCGCTTGCCGGCCCGTGAGTTGCCGGGCCTCGCGCAAAAGAGGAGTGATGAGGACTAGAGAGGATGGAGCTGCGGCGACGCCTTTTCGCTGAGCCGCGCAAAGTGTGCGGCGGCCTGAGAGCGTCTCGTCACTTGCAGTTTCTGGAACAGGGCGCGCACGTAATTCTTGACTGTTTTGTCGCTCAACTTGAGGGAGGCTGCGATCTCCTTGTTGGTCTTGCCTTTGGCCACGAGAGCCAGCACCCGTTGCTGTTGGGCCGAGAGCGCGGCCCCGCCCCGTGGCGACTCGCCTTGTTGGACGGATCTCGTCCGATTCAAAATCATGCGGGTGACCGACGCATCGAGAATGGAATGACCGGCGGCGACCGAACGGATCGCCTGCAACAGACTTGCGGTATCGACATGTTTGAGGAGGTAGCCGTCAGCCCCGCCGAATACCGCCGCCATGACGATGCTCTCGTCGGAATAGGATGTAAGAAAAAGCACCCGCGTGTCGGGGCAACGCTCTCGGATTTCTCTGCAGGCATCCACGCCGCTGCCGTCCTGCAATCTGGCGTCCATCAAAACGATGTCCGGTTTACACCGGCAGGCCTCGCGCACGGCTTCCGCCGCCGTGGCGGCCTCTCCGACCACGGTGATTCCGTCATTTTGGTCGAGCACCGTGCGAAGTCCGGCCCGCACCACCTCATGATCGTCAACCAGGAGGACACCGATCTGCTTTTGTTTAGGCATGGACAGTCTCCTTGGGAATAGTGAGGTTGATGCGGGTACCCTGCTTCGGCTTGGATTGAATCGAGAAAAGGCCCCCCAGTCTCGTGGCTCTGGAGGCCATGTTGGCAAGTCCACGGCCGGTCTGCGCAACTTCGGCCGGGACAAAGCCAACTCCGTTGTCGGTGACGGTCAGCTTGAATCCCTCTCCGCTTCTCCGCAGCGACACCGACGCGCGCGTGGCCTTGGCATGCCTCAGGCAGTTGCTCATCGCCTCCTTGACGATGCTGAACAGGTGCATCCCCTGCTCCGGCGACAGCGCTTCATTGACGGAGGGATCGATTGCGACACGATATCTGGCCGCGTGCGGTAAAGTCATCGTCTGTACCATCGTGCGAATCGCGGAGGACAAATCCTGTTTCTTCCACAACTCCGTTTCGAGACCGGCGATGAATGCGCGCACCTCTCCCATGACGGCGTTGAGCTGGCTCACCACGCTGTCGAGCGTCCGGGTGATTCTCTTCGCGCGAAACTTCTTGAGCTCGGGCCGGCACGTTTCAAGACTGAGCCCGATTGCATAGAGCGATTGCAGAATGCCGTCGTGCAGGTCCTGGCTGATCTGTTCTCGTTCCTGGATCGCCGCACAAAGGTCCTGCTCACGTTGACGCAGCGCCTCTTCCATGCGTTTGCGCTCGGTAATGTCGGTGGCGGCTCCCAGCACCATTGTGGCTCGGCCGTGCTCATCGAGGATCGGCCGTTTGACCGTCTGGAGCCAACGTTGCCTGCCCCCCGCGTCCGTGATGACCTCCTCGGGGATAAACCGTTCCTTCAAGGAATCCATCACTTCCGTATCCATCCGGCGGAAGAACTCCACCTGCTCCAAATCAGGATTGAAGTCGGCGTCGGTTTTCCCGTTGAGATTTTCGACCGTCGTCCCGTAGACATCGGCCACGGCCTTGTTCACGAGCGTAAAGCGCCCCTCGCGATCCTTGGCGAAAATGAAATTCGGATCGATGTCGATGACCTGCCGCAAGAACGCATGCGAGCGCCGAAGTTCTTCTTCCGCCCGTTTGCGGTCGGTGATGTCGTTGCCGACCGTCACCATGCATTGCTTTCCGTCGAGCTCGATCAATTCCGAAGACAATAGACACTGGCGCACCCCCCCGCTCTTTGTGCGGAGATTGGCCTCTAGATTGCGGACCGACCCTTGCCGTTTCAGGAGTTGGACGAATCGCGCGCGATCCTCTGCGCTGGGCCACAACCCGATCTCCAGCGTCGTCCGCCCGCCGGCATCCTCTCTTGTGTACCCGAAGAGCTGATAGGCGGCGTCGTTGGCTTCGATCACCCTTCCCGTCTCCAATTCACCGATGACCACGGGATGCAAACTGGCCCGGAACGCCTTGGCGAACCGATCTTCACTAAGTCGAAGCGCCTCCTCAGCCCTGGCTCGCTGTATGACGTAGGCCACATGACCGGCGATGGTCTGGACCACGCCGATCTCGTCCTCCGTGAACTCATGCGGTTCATGGTAATACAGCATGAACTTCCCCAACAGACCATCCGGAGACATAAGGGGGACGAAAGCCATCGCCCGAATGCCTTCGGCGATGATGGCCGTGCGGTGGGATTCGACTACAGGGTCCGTCGTCGTGTCGCGGACGAGAATCGGTTGCGGTTCCCTCGTCTCGGGCGACCAAGGTGAATGGCCGTCGACGGCTCTGCGATATTCGTCTGATAAGCCTCTATCCGCGACAAAGCGCATCGCCCCCTGTTGATCGAACAGCAGAATCGACGCACGACGGCATTTGAGCGCCTCTTCCACACCGTCCAAGGCCTTCTGGTAGATTTCCTCCAGCGTCGAGGCGCGGGACAGCGCAACCGTCATGCCGAATATCGCGTGGAGCTCCGAGTAACGACGTTCCCTCTCGATTTCCGCAAGCTTTTGTTGAGTGATGTCTCGCGAGATGCCGATGATGCCGATGATTCGCCCCTCAGGATCACGGTACGGGGCTTTGGTGGTGAGATAGTGCGAGACCGCCCCTTGTACAGTATTGACTTCCTCAACCGTCACGGTTCCTCCCGATTCAAGCACTCCCTTGTCGCTCGCGCGGCATGCCGCCGCGAGGTCCCCGCCCCACAAGGCCACGTCGCCCCATCCGATGATGTCCTCGATCGACATGCCGAGTATTTTCGCTCCGGCTCGATTCATATGGACGTATCGACCCTCCAAATCCTTCACATAGACGATGTCGATCGAGGCATCCATGATGGCGGACAGCAACTTGTGGTGTTGGCGCAACTCTTCCTCGGCCCGGACTCGGTCGGTAATATCTTCGTTCAAGACGACGGCTCCGAGCACTGTGCCATCATCGGCTCGAACAGGCACGGCGGAGTTGAGGATCGTTCTCTTGACTCCCCCGCCGCACTTCAATTCAAACACTTCATTGATCGAGGGTTCCCCCTTGGTCAGAACGTGGCTGAGCGTCCAGCGGTGCGGTTCATTGACCGACCGGGCGACTTCCTTCCAAATGCGCTTCGACGATCCGGATTCAAACTCAACCTCTTTGACATTCGACCAGATTCGCTGTGAGGCCGGGTTGCTCAGCACAGGCTTCCCCGTCGAGTCCGTAAACCAGACGCCGATCGGAAGCGCATCGAGCACGGTCCGCAACTCGCGTTCACTGCGCTGAAGATCGCGGTGCGCCTGTTTCAGCTCCGTCACGTCGTCCAAGAAACCGACCCATTGAACGATCGTTCCATGGCCGTCACGAACCGGCGCAGCCCAAATCTTCATTTCAAAGCGTGAACCGTCCTTTCGGCAACGCGTCACTTCCTTCCCGTTGGCGCCTCCCGCTTGGACGATCTGTCGCCAATAGGCCTCACAGGCCTCTTCTTCGCCTTCAGGTATCCAGGGAACCTCCCGCCCTACCGCCTCCGACTCCGTCCAACCGAACATCCTCTCGGATGCCGGATTCCAGCTGGTCACGAGCCCCTCGGGATCGAAGGTCACGATCGACAACGGCGACGATTTGATGACGGCTTCCAGATGATCTTTGGTCCGTTGCAACTCCAGCTCGGCCACATGCCGCTCGGTCACATCGACCGTCGCACCGATCAACCGAGTTACCCGTCCGTGCTCATCACGAACCGCACGGCCTCGGACCACCGTCCAAAGGAGGTTCCCGCCTTTCTGTCGCATGCGAATGTGGTACGCATAATCATCCGTTTCGCCGGCGACAATGCGCTCCCATGCGTTCAGGGCGATGGTTTGATCTTCGGGATGGACGAGGTTCAACCAGGCGTAGGGGTCGGTGGACAATTCGTTCGGAGCATATCCGAACAACGCCTCCAGATTGTTATCGCCGTAGTATTCCCCTTTCCTGACATCGATCTCCCAAACACCGACCCGCCCCACCGCTGTGGCGCGGGCATAGCGCTCTTCGCTTATGCGCAGGGCCTCCTCCGCCCGTTTGCGCTCCG
>JBBILH010000061.1:0-20496 GCA_037445005.1 Nitrospira sp. | reverse complement strand
ACATCCCCCCGATGCCTAGCCACTCCTCCATCTTGTTGCTCGACGACAGTCCGGGCGAATGCGAACTTTTCCGGCAGGCGCTCACCCAGACGGGGACCGATGCCGCCTTGTATACCGAGCAGGACTCGGAGGCCGCGCTGCACTTTTTGAAGGTCAAGGTTGAGGCTGAGGTTAAGTTGGTCCTGTTGGATTGGAAGCTTCGAAATCAGACCGGCGATGTCTTCCTGAAGCGGCTCAAGACCGATCCCCGTCTTTCAACCATCCCCGTCGTCGTTTTCACCACCTCGGACGATGCCTCGGACATGACGTCCGCCTATACCTGCGGCGCCAACGGCTATGTCGTCAAACCGGCAATTTTTGCCGACCTCACTCAGTGCGTACAGGATATCTGCCGATATTGGATGGACCGGAACCGCACGCCGACGCTGACCATGACCCGATGCTGACACGCGCCGCCCTCAAGAACCCCTACGCCGTTTTCGCGATCTGCATGATCGCGCTCATCCTCGGCGCAGTGTCCTATAAGAAAATGCGTGTGGACATTTTCCCGGAGATCAAGCTTCCGTCGATCCTCGTCACGACGTTTTACCGAGGCTTGAGCCCCACTGAAATGGAAGGGGCGATCACGCTCAGGATGGAACAGCGATTCATCGAGGCCAGTTACGTCGAACACATCGAATCGCAATCGCTTGCCGGCATGAGCTACATCAAAGTTTTCTTTCAGCCGGAGTACGGGATCGACTCCGCGCAATCCGAGCTCACCAGCCTTGCCTACAGCATCATTCGCCTGCTGCCGCCCGGGGTGTATCCGCCCTCCGTGTACAAGTTCGGCGTGGCAAGCCTGCCGGTCGGCCTGCTGTCCGTAAGCAGCGAGACGCTCAGCCCGAAGGAAATACGCGACCTCGCTTATTTCAACGTTCGGTCGCAAATCGCCAACATCCCCGGCATCTCTTTCGGCCCGCCGCTGGGCGGCAAGGTCCGTCAGATCACCGTGTTCATGGACCAACAGCGAATGCTGGCCCGCGGCGTGTCCCCTTCCGATGTCGTGAAGGCCATCAACGCGCAAAGCGCCATCATCCCGGCCGGCGACATCAAGATCGGCGACTTGGACTATTACGTCTACTCCAACAGCCTCGTGGACATCGTCGAGAAGATCAATGACATTCCGATCAAAGTGGTGAACGGCACGCCGATTTTGGTTCGCGACATCGGGACGGCGGCGGACAGCGCGGCCGTGCAGACCTCCATCGTCCGCGTGAACGGCCGGGAAGCCACGTATCTGCCGATCACCAGACAGGAAGGAGCCAATACGCTGGAAGTCACCGACGGATTGCGCGCCAAACTCAAGCACTTGACCGAGATCCCGGCTGGCGCCTCGGTAAAGTTCATCTACGACCAATCGTTGTATATCCGGCAGGCCATCGCCAATCTACAGAAAGAAGGATTGTTGGGCGCGGGGCTCGCCGGGCTGATGATCTTTCTCTTTCTCCGCAGCATCAAGGCCGCCTTGGTCGTCGGGTTGGCGATTCCCCTCTCGCTGACCGTAGCGCTGGTCTGCCTCTACCTCTTCGGTCAAACGGTGAACATCATGACGCTGGGAGGTCTGGCGCTCGTGATCGGTACCCTTCTGGACAACAATATCGTCGTGCAGGAGAATCTGCATCGCCACTTGGAAATGGGCAAGGACGGCCGCTCGGCCGCCGAAGACAGCGCTACGGAGCTGACGCTGCCGATCCTCGTCGCCACCATCTGCATCCTGATCGTCTATCTGCCGATCGTTTTCTTCTCCGGCATCATTAAGTATCTGTTTGTTCCCCTCGCCATGACCGTTGCCTTCGCCATGCTGGCCGATTACGCCGTCTCAATGTCGGTCACGCCGGTCGTGTTGGCCCGCCTCTATTCGCAGGGGCACGGGAACGGAGAGCAGGCTGAAACCCATGACGCATCGGACTGGTTCCGTTTCGTCCTGGCCATCTATGAGCCGTTGCTCCGGACCTGCGTTCGCCTCAGGGTGCTGGTGGTGATCGGAGCGCTGGCGGCTCTGATCGGAACCGGCGTGACGTTGCTACCCAGGCTCCATACCGAGTTCTTCCCGAAGGTCGACGCCGGCAATTTCACGATGATCGTCAGCGCGCCGGAAGGCTCGCGGATCGAGAAAACGACGGCGATCGTGGCCGAGATCGAGAAACTGGTGCAGGAGACGATCCCCAAGACCGATCTCGAAGAGGTCGTCTCTAATACCGGTCTCTATTATGGTGACGCCGCCCGGTTCGCCCCGAACACGGGCAATCACACCGCATTTGTACTGGTGAATCTGGTTACGGGCCATGAAGGCCAAACCGATGAATACATCGCCGAATTGCGGACAAAAGTCCGGCAGGCCCTGCCCGGCGTTGAAGTGAGCTTCCAGACCGGAGGCATCATCAGCGACGTGCTCAATTTCGGGTTGCGCGCCCCCATCGACATTCAGGTGAAAGGTCCTCGGCTGGATCTGATTCGGCCGGTAGCGGAAGAAATCCGTGAACGGGTGGCCCAGGTCGCAAACACGATCGACGTGCGAATCAAGCAGGGCAAGAACTATCCGGAACTCCACGTCAACGTGGACCGAACCAAGGCGGCCTATTACGGTATTACTCAGGACCGCGTCATCGTGGATGTCATCACCGGCATCAGCTCGAATATCGCGTTAAGCCCCAACTATTGGCTCGATCCGAAAACCGCCAACGGCTACTTCTTGCTCGCCCAATTTCCCGAGCAGTCGCTGACGAAGACGGAAGATCTGTTGAACATTCCGATTGTCGGCGCCCGCACGCCGTTGAATCCGACGGCGTCACTCGGCACGGCCGGCGCCAGCGGCGCGACCGTCGCTCTGCAGAACACCCCGTTCGCCGGGCGGAACCTGGACCTCTCCAACGGTTTCTACGCGGCCGACGATCGGCGCGGACCGCCGGTGCTGTTGCGCGACGTGGCCAATCTGGAATTGAAGACCGGGCCGGACACGGTCGACCACTACGACCTCTCCCGCGTCATCGACGTGCTTGTCACGCCTGTCGGCAACGACCTTGGACGTGTGGCCGGCGATGTCGAAAAGGCGCTGGCAACCGTCCAATTGCCCAAGGATGTGACCATCGCCCTCCGAGGCGAAGTCGCCAACATGCGCAGCGCGTTCAACAATTTCGCCCTCGCGCTTCCGCTGGCGGTGACCCTGATTTATCTCGTGATGGTCGGATTGTTTCGGTCCTTGGTTGATCCGTTGATCATTTTGATTGCGGTGCCGCTCGGCTGGATCGGGACCGTGTTGATGCTCTCCTTCACCGCCACCTCGGCCAACGTCGAATCGATGATCGGCACGTTGATGATGATGGGAATCGTGGTCTCGAACAGCATCCTGCTCGTGGACTTCGCCAATCGGATGGCGAGGTCCGGGGCCACTGCCGAACAGGCGGTGCTGGAAGCCGGCAAGCGGCGGATCAGACCCATTCTGATGACGGCTTTGGCGACGATATTGGGCCTGCTTCCGCTCGCGCTCGGGTTCGGCGAGGGCAATGAAACGATGGTCCCGCTGGCCCGCGCGGTCGTCGGCGGCCTGGCGGTCTCAACCCTGATGACCTTGTTCGTCGTGCCGGTCATCCATGCATGGTTTCTGGGACGCCGAATCCAGGCGCATGAGCCTGCCACGCCGCCGGCAACGGCCGAGGAGATCTGATTCATGAAACGATTATTGATCATGCTTTTAACCATGGCCCTGGGGCTTCCGGCCTGCCAGCGTGAGGAGCCCACGAAAGCGGGAGCGCCCGACGCCGGATCCTCAAACGACGGCTACGAAAAGGAGGCTTCGCCGACCCCGGACAGTACGCCGGTGGACGTACAGGTAATCACCCCCTCAAGACAGGATCTTGTCTATACCATCACACTGCCGGCCAATATCGCGCCGCTGTACCAAACAACTCTTTACGCGAAGGTCTCCGGCTACCTCAAATGGATTGGTCCGGACAAGGGCGACACCGTAAAGAAGGATCAGGTCGTCGCCATCATTGACGCCCCGGAAGTAGAAGAACAGTACCAACAGGTCGTCGCGGACTACAAAATCAAGAAGATCACATTCGAGCGGCTGAGCAAGGTGTGGAAAGAGTCGCCAGACGTCATCGCCAAGCAGGACGTGGATGTCGCGGAGGCCGCTTACGAAGGGGCGAAAAACCTGATGCAGCAACGGGCGGCCTTGCGCGATTACACGAAGGTCCGCGCGCCTTATGACGGCATCGTCACGGCCCGTTTCGCAGATCCCGGCGCGCTGATCCAAGTAGCCACTTCTTCCGCAACGAACGCCATCCCTCTCTTCACGGTAATGGATCTGAGCACCGTGCGCGTCTACGCCAACGTGCCGCAGGACGACGCGCCTTGGGTCGAACCCGGCAAGACGAAGGCGACGGTCATTGTGAAGGAGTTGCCGGACCGGCAATTTAGGGGCACAGTGACGCGATCGACGCTCGCCCTCGATCCCTCGACCAGGAGCCTCCTGATAGAGGTCGATCTGCCTAATCCTGACCGCGCACTACGACCCGGCACGTTCGCCGAACTCGCGATCGGACTCCGTGAAATCCCGCAGGCCCTCGTGCTGCCGCCGCAAGCCGTGATCAGCGGCCCGAAGGGCAAGTCGGTGTTTGTGATTCAAGGCGACAAGGCCAAGTCGATTCCGATTCAGACCGGCATCACCGACGGAAAGTGGATCGAAATTTCCAGCGGCCTCAGCGGCCCAGAAGAAGTCGTCGTGGTCGGCAAACGGAAGCTGCTGGAGGGCGCCCCGGTGAGAACCTCCCCTTTCAAGCTGCCGGACGCCAAACCCTCGCAGCAGAAATTCGAACGAAAGTCGCCGGGCCGCCCGCCGACGCCGTCCGATGCAAAAGGAGCAAAACCATGATCGACATTCGCCCGCTCTTCATCATACTCTGCTCACTGTCGGCCGCCCCGCTGCTTTCCGACGCACAGCCGACAGGAATGACCGAGGCAGGCGCCAAGGGACGCTTTCTGGGGCTGGAAGCCGCCGTTGAAACCGGGCTGCAGAATCACCCGTTGGTCCAGGAGGCCAACGCAGGGTTGATGGCTTCGACTGCGCGGGTGGATCAGACCAAGTCGCTCTACTATCCGCAAGTCTATGCCAATGCCGATGGGGCGGCAGGGTCGGGGCGCATCAACCCGCGCTTCGTCACGCCAGCCGGCGGACTGCTGCAACCGAACCTGAGCCAATACACGGCCGGGGTTTTGGCCAGCCAACGCATCTATGATTTCGGCTTTACCAGGAACTTGGTGGAATCATCGCAGTATGGTGAGCGGGCGCAGGAACAGGATGTCAATGCCAGACGGGCGCTGGTGATCGTCAACGTCCAACGCAGCTATCTGAACAGCCTGAAGCGGCAGCGCTTGGTGCGTATCGCGGAAGAAACCGTTCGGGAGCGCGGCACCATCGTCAGCCAGATCGACACGCTGTATCGTCAGCAGTTGAAATCGAAACTCGACCTGGACCTGGTGCGCGTCGAGTTGGTCAACGCCGAATCGTTGCTCGTGAGAAGCCGCAACGACCTCAAGGCCAGCTTCGCCGACTTGAATCGCGCCATGGGCATAGCCGGACCGGAGGACTACACGCTCGAGGAAATCGCCATAGACGTAAAGCGACAGCGGGCGCTCAACGATCTGATCGCCGACAGCCTGACCCATCCTGAACTGAAACGGGCGAAGGAACAAACGGCGGCAGCCGAGGCGAAAAAACGGGCGATGAAGAGCCAATACCTCCCGACGGTCTCCGCAATCGCCAGCGGCGGCTACTACGACACGTTCGATCCGAACCGGGCGGTATCGACCGGCGGATGGTGGGCGGCCGGGGGACTCGTGTCCATGCCGATCTTCACCGGCGGGCTGATCGAAAACCAGGTCAAGGAAGCGGCGGCCCAGCAGGCGGCAGCGCTGGCGCAAAGCACCAACATCGAGCAAACCCTGACCCAGCAGGTCACCAACGCCTATCTCGACACCGTAACGTTCACCCAACAGATCAAGTTGTCGGAGGAATTGGTCAAGACCGCGAACGAAGCGTTGAGCCTCGCCAAGCAGCGATACAAACTGGGGCTCGGGTCAATCGTGGAGGTCACTCAATCCGAGGTGGGACTGACGGCTGCCCAAACAAAGCTGGCCGAGGCACAGTACGACTACAAGATCGCCGAGGTCACGCTGGCCTACGCGGCCGGGGGAAGCGCCCAGCTTCAGATCGATCCGACCGTGCGATAGCTGCCGGAAACTCCTGCCGAATGCATGGAAGGCCATGCTTCTTGTGTATGGTCCTCCCTCCAACTTTCCGCCTAAGACAGTGACGGCATGCTTTGGCACGATCGTACCTGCCTGATTTTACAGCAAAATGCTCGTTTGATCGCGGTACACCCTTTGCGATAATGTTAGTTCGGTCAAAGGAACGGATGATGCTTCGCTTTGCTCAATTCGCCCTCTTAATCGTCCCGGCCGCGCTGTTCACGGCCTGTGCGGGAGAGAACGTCGGTTCTCCATCAGGCTCGGACTCCTCCGGTGGCACGGCCACGGTCTCCGCTACGATCGCCTGGGATTCAAATAGAGAGCCGGACCTGGCCGGATACAAGGTATACCAGGGCACAGCCTCAGGCCAATATGGGGCGCCGATCGCCGTACTCTCCTCCATGACAACGAGGTATGCGGTCAGCGGGCTCGAACAGGGGCGGACTTACTTCCTTACCATCACGGCATTCGATCAATCCGGTAACGAAAGCCATCCCTCAAATGAAATAATGTTTACGGCGCAACAGGCTTCTCTATAACCTCTCTGCCTCGGCGGCGAATGTGGCGCGGTACTTACTTCTTTCGCCTCCCTTGCTTCTGCGCTCCCGGTATCAACCTCTGAAATCGACTCCACGAAAAAGGCCCGCCGGATTGTTCCGGCGGGCCTTAACGAGCTGATCGGTTCTCGAAAATCGGCTCAGGAGGCGACGGCGCTCTTGGCGACGTTTGCTGCTTGCGGCCCCTTCGCGCCCTGCACGATATCGAACTCAACGTTTTCCCCTTCCTTCAACGTCTTGAATCCTTCGCCTTGGAGGGCGGAGTAATGGACGAAGACGTCCTCTCCGCTATCAAGCCGGATAAACCCGAACCCCTTCCGATCATTGAACCACTTCACCGTACCTTTGGTCTTCACAAAACCCTCCTTTCCTCAACGACCACGCAGAGTTACGTAGCCGTGCCCGAATCACATTGACGCGCGTTGTATAGATGAAGAATGATACCAGGAAGAAAGAAGCGCGGGACGGACGGGCTGTTTGCGGACAAATGGAAATCGCTCACGAGACCCATCTTGGTTACAAATCGCGCTGCATGTAACACAGGCTGAAAATCGTGTCAAGCCAATCTTTGACGGAACCGAATTCCACGCGCCTCTTCTATCCCTTGAAGCCCGATGGACAACCTGTCGGCACTTGCCTATAGTGTCGCGCAATCCACCACGATCGATGATGCGTAAGCTGTTGGACCGATACATTTTTACCGAGCTGCTCTCACCTTTTCTGGTCAGTTTGGGGGCGCTGTGCTTCGTCATGCTCACGCGCGAACTGCTCCGCCTTGTCGAGTTGATGGTCTCGAAAGGAGTGGGCCTCTTCGCGGTATTAAAAGTCTTCGCCCATCTCCTCCCCTCGTTTCTCGTGCTCACGCTGCCGATCGCCGGAATTATCGCGTCAATCACCGCCTTCGGGCGGTTGTCGTTCGACAAGGAACTCGTGGCGATGCGCGCCGCCGGATTGAGCCTGCTCAGGCTGTCACGGCCGGTCCTCCTGTTCGCCCTGATGGTGTTCGGGCTCACGTTGTGGCTTTCCCAATGGGGACAGCCGTGGAGTTCGACCAATCTGAAGAAGGTGGCGCTGAACCTGCTCCGCGATCAATTGGTGCTGGCGCTCGAACGGGGCACCTTCAACGAGCCGATCCCCAAAATGACGATATTTGTTTCGGACTTCGGCGACGATGATGCTCCAGCCGGCTTGTTCATCTCCGACGAACGCAATGCGGATGATCCTCGTATCATTGTGGCCAGCCAGTACCAAGTGCTCATCGACACCCTTGCCGATCAGGTCGCCTTGCGGCTCCAGGACGGCGTGATACACAGCAAGCCGGATGAAATCGATCAATACCAGAAGATCGCGTTCACGAGTTACGACCTGAAACTTTCGCTGAACCAGAGCGGTTACGCGGCCGCGGAGGAGCGACCGTCATACGACGCCATCATGGCCCAACTCGCTCAGTCCGGGGGGCGCGACCCCTCGGCGTTGAGGCGCCTGACGGAATACTACAAGGATCTAGCCTTCCCGACGGCCTCGCTGGTGTTCTGCATTCTCGGGGTCCCGGTGGGCATCGTATCGAAACGGTCCGGCCGCATCGGGGGATTTGCCGTGGGAGTCCTTGTCGTTATTCTCTATTATGTGCTGAATATCGCGTGCGAGTTTCTCGTCACCACGGCGATGATTTCCCCGTTCGCCGGGGCCTGGTTGCCCAACGGCCTCTTTGCACTCGTGACAGTCATTTGGTTCTACAAGATGAGCCGCGAATAACATGACGATCCTGTTCCGCTATCTTCTTCGCGAATACGCGAAGATTTTCTTGATGTGTTTTGCCGGTCTGATGACGATCTATCTCGTCATCGACTTTTTCGAAAAGGTCCGGCGGTTTCTGCGATACGACGCCAGCTGGATCGACGTCCTTAGCTACTTCGTCTTGAAGGTCCCGGCCGTTTCATTTCAGATCGCTCCGCTCGCGATCTTGATGGCCACGTTGCTGACGTTGGGCCTGTTGTCCAAGAGCCATGAGATTACCGCCATGCGGAGCTGCGGGATCAGCCTTCCCTGGATCGCCTCGCCGTTTCTGTCGCTGGCCGTCGCCACCGGACTAGTGCTCCTCCTCTTCAGCTCCACCGTAATTCCGTTGGCATCCAACAAAGCCGAAGAGATCAGGACGATTCGGATCGAAAAGAAGCCGCCGGAGACCGCGCTGAAGCTGCCGCAGCCCTGGGCCAGGGTCGGAGCGGATACTCTGTTGCACGTTTCGACCGTCGCCGTCGGAGGGCAAAGTTTGGGCGGTCTCCGATTCTTCCACTTCGACCGAAATTTCCGTCTCATCGACATGACGGAAGCGGAAGAAGCCCGCTTTGCCGACGGAAGTTGGACGCTGTTTCGGGGATTCACCAGAACGTTTAATCGGGACGGCTCGATCACACTGACGGACTTCCAGCATTCGCCGGTGCAGTTGACCCTTATCCCGACGGACTTTACAACGTGGCTTGGGAGTGAATCGGAGTCCATGACGTTCAAGGACATCCGGGAGTACACCGGCCGGCTTTACCAGAGTGGCTCTCAGGTGGCACGGCTGAAGACCGATTACTACGGCCGGATCGCCTTTCCATTCGTAACGATCATCATGGTCCTCGTGGGTATTGCGCTCAGTCTCCGCCGCAGCGGCACGAGGGGAGGCAGCATGGCTATCGGTATAGGACAAGCGTTGGCGATCGGTTTTTGCTACTGGGCCACCCATTCGATCGCCATCGCATTCGGCCGCGGTGGTGCCCTCTCTCCGGTGATCGCCGGCTGGCTGACCAACGTACTTTTCATGAGCTATGGGCTCTATCTGATGCTGAAGGTGCGGTACTAAGGCACCGTGAAGCGTATCTCGTGAAGCGTATTTCGTTTCGGATCTGACGCTTCACGCTTCACGAACGACGAGCGACGGTGTGAAGAGCGGTTGACTGCACCCTGCGCTTCCGGTAAGTAGAGTCTCAGGATTTTCACAGGGAAACGGCAGGATGCAGGCTCGCGTTGTGATCACAGGGCTGGGAGTCGTCTCTCCGATCGGCGTCGGGATCGATGAGTTTTGGAAGGCCGCCTTGGCCGGCCGCTCCGGCATTTCCGGCATCACCGGTTTCGACCCCTTTTCGATGGACGGATATCGATCAAAGGTCGCCGGACAAGTGCGCGATTTTTCCCCTGAACGATACATCGACAGGGTACAGGCTGATCGGGTAGACCGCTACGCTCAGTTCGCGCTCGTCGCGGCCAAAGAAGCCCTCGCCGACTCGGGCCTTCGGATGGAGAAAGAGGATGCCCACCGCGTGGGCGTCATCGTCGGTGCCGGCATGGGCGGCATGGTGATGGGGGAACGGGAGATCACACAGTTATACAACTATCAGAAGCCGCATCGGGTCCATCCGAATTTCATCCCGGTCATTACCTTGAACAGCGCCTCCGGCATTGTCGCGATGGCTTACGGCGCCAAGGGACCGAACGTGACGATCTCGACCGCCTGCTCCTCCAGCGCCCATGCGCTGGGCCAGGGGCTCCATTGCATACGCGAAGGACGGGCCGACGTGGTGATCGTCGTCGGCGCCGATGCCAGTATCACGCCCCTGGTCTTCGCCGGCTTCTGTTCCTTGCGGGCGTTGTCGAGCAAATTCAACGATCATCCGGAGAAAGCATCGAGGCCTTTTGATCGGGGACGGGACGGTTTCGTGATGGGCGAAGGCGCGGGAGCCCTGATTCTCGAATCGCTGGCCCATGCCAAGAAACGCAAGGCACGCATATATGCCGAGGCAGCCGGCTATGCCGCGACCAGTGAAGCCTACCACATGGTCATCCCGCGTGAAGACGGTGAAGAAGTCGCCGTTACGATGAAACTGGCTCTTGCCGACGCCGGAGCAATCCCCGCCCAAGTCGATTACATCAACGCGCATGCCACATCGACGGCCATCGGCGATGCTGTGGAAGCCAAGGCGATTCGCCGGCTTTTCAGGTCCAGGGCGGACAAGATTGCCGTCAGCGCAACTAAATCACTGGTGGGACATACCCTGGGGGCGGCCGGGGCGATCGGCGCAATCGCGTCGGTGCTCGCTCTTTATTCAGGCCAGATCCATCCTACGGCCAACTACGATGATCCGGACCCCGCTTGCGAACTCGCCGGCATCAGTAACACTGCGCAGGAACGGAAAGTGCGCACCGCCCTGCTGAACGCCTTTGGATTCGGCAGCAATAACGCCGCCGTCGTACTTACTCGCTACGCGGCATAGGAGCTCTCTGAGAATCATGAGCGACCGCGCCGTTTTGGAGAAAATCATTCAGGCGCTTGCGGAGTACCTCAAGCGGGAAGCGGCCGCCATCAAGCCCTCGCACCATCTAAGAGACGACTTGGGACTGGACTCGATGGCCGTGATCGAACTGCTTTATAAGATCGAAGAGGTTTTCAACTTTCAGATTCCAGATCAGGACCTGGTAGGACTGACGACTGTCGACTCGGTCGCCGCCTATGTTGAAGGGCGGCTGGCTCCGGCCCCGACCTCGATATCTCCAGGTCGCCGGACGAAGTCCTCATTAAAGGCGGGAACGTCCCCCAAATCGAAGAAGAAACGATAGCCGGACCATGACCGCACCAACGTCCGCCGCTCCTATTTCCCTTCTTCAGATTCAACGGCTCGTCGGCGGCACCCTCCACGGCCGTGGTGAGACGATGGTGGTAGGCCTCTCCGGTATTACGGAGGCGACAGGTCAAGATCTTGCTTTCATCAACAATGACAAGGCGCTAAAACAGCCTGAACGCATTCGTGCCGGGGCCTTGCTCATCCACCGCCATGTGCCGGATCTTCCGGCGGCCCAGCTCGTCGTCCCCAATCCGCTCTTGGCCTTCGCCCAGGTGGCCCAAACCTTCTTTGTCCGCCCCTACGCCTCGCAAGGGGTCGCCTCGCATATCACTAAAGGAACGGGGGTCAGCATCGGCGCAGACCCCTCAATCTGGCCGTATGTGACCCTGGGCGACGGAGTGACGCTTGGGGCGAGAGTCACCCTTTATCCGGGAGTCTTTGTCGGCGCCGGATCCACGATTGGAGACGATTCGGTGCTCTATCCTAATGTCGTCATCCGCGAAGGCTGTACGCTAGGCGCGCGGGTGATCGTGCATAGCGGATCGGTGATCGGCTCCGACGGCTTCGGCTACGTCCAGCACGAGGGCCGGCACCACAAGATCCCCCAGCTCGGCGGCGTTCTGATCGAAGACGATGTCGAGCTGGGCGCCAACGTCACCGTTGATCGCGCTACATTGGGACAAACGGTGATCAAGCGAGGAACCAAGATCGACAATCTCGTTCAGATCGCCCACAACGTGACGATCGGAGAACACGCGATTGTGGTGGCCCAGGTCGGCATTGCGGGCAGCACCACGATCGGCCGCCACGTCATGATCGGCGGCCAGGCGGGATTGGCGGATCACATTCAGGTGGGCGATCAGGTCATGATCGCCGCACGGGCCGGAGTCAATCGGAGCCTGGAAGCGAATCAGATTGTATCTGGTGCGCCGGTGATGCCGCATGAAACATGGATGAAAGCCCAAGCGGTCGTGCCTCGGCTGCCGGAGCTGAGGCACCAGGTCAGAAGCTTGGAGCAGCGGGTGGCGAATTTGGAAGGACAGCTGGCGCAGGCTCAGTCGAGGGCGAAGAAGGACCCGGCTCGTAAGAGACGATAACGGTATTGATCGTCTCTATTGAATGATCCCCCTCCAGAAGAATAGTTTTCCCCAATAGAAGCCTGCCCAAGGCATCAGCACCGCCGGCACCACTTCCACCCCACCCTCAATGTAAGCCCAGGCGGAAGCTCCAACCAGCGCCAGCACACCGGCAGCATATGCAAACGGCACCAAGGATCGACCGGGATGGTCGATCGTGGTATCTCTCGGGTCGGCTCGGTGTTTTCTTCTCTGCTGCCCATGAACCGCGCTCCTAATTCTGGCCGCAAAGACATGCGGAATCTTGTCCAAGAGATAGCGATGATACCGAGTCTGCCCCCAACCGATGAGGCCCCCCAATAGGAGAAGCGTCGAGCTGGAAAAAAACGTCGCCGACGTGTAGTTCCCTGAGGCCAGCAGTTGATACGCAAGCCCGCCGACTCCCCCTAGCATGGACACCAGGCCCAGTACTCCGGATGGAAAGAGGATATATGAACGCACATATTGTTTCGCTTGAGCGAGAATCTCATCGTCGCGCCAGACCGTCACCAGTTTCGGCACAAAAATTCTCCGGATTCTTGTCGGTCACAGAGCAAGTGTATGGATTCGGCACTATAACACTCTCCCTCAATGGAATCACCGCTGGTCATACTCGGGAATCTTCGATACGGGCGAACCGCTGAACGATGTGTTGTACGCATAGTTTGAACATTGGAACATGTTTTCATCAGTCCGCGCTGGAGGATCGCTGCGCGCGCATCCGCAAAATCACATTCAGCGCGTCAGAGGAAAGAGGGTGCATCAAAACAAACACGCCAGAGAGCCCGCAGCCAGTCGCGTGAACGAATCAATACATTCGGCGCCACGGTTCTTGACTCGCAAGTTTTGGTCGTGAACTTCCCTGTCCACAAAAGTTGTGTGCTTTGTGTGGATAACCATGTGGATAGGAGCCCCATCTTGCCGGTGATCGCTTTGAAGAGCAGATTGCCTAAGTCCTAGGCACTACAAAGTCAATAATTGCAACAAGATAGGACGCACAACTACCTGACGATTCCGAAAGGAATTCGCCCCTAAGAAGCATCATAAGCTCGCCAGGTTCTGGGTGGGGGACGGAGAAGGATCAGACGAGAGCCGTTGGCTCAAGCAGCGGGTAGGATTTCGGCAATGGCGGCTCGCTCGATGCGACCGATATTGACCCATTGTTCAGCCATGGGAATCAGAGCCTGGACACGGTTTTCAACCGTCTCCAGCCTCTGAGGGAGACTCGTGGTCTTACGATATGCCGCAACGAGCAGAAAGGACCGCAAGCCCTGAAGGAACATCGTGATCATGCCGGCCTGGACGCGACCCGCCGCTTCGTAGAGGGATTCGACCTCCTCCACGACGGGATCCAATTGGGAGGCGGTCACGAAGTCGGATAACCCTTCTCTTCGGATGGCGCTGAGTTGCTCACTCATGCGAGGAACTCGGCGACGCACGTCGTCAAGAAACGTCTCATCGACGAGATCGAGTTCCGTCAATATGCTCCGCACTCCTGTGGCCGTAAGAACACCGGGCTCCTGCTCTGCTCGTGCGATGACCGCCTCAAGTACATCTCTCGTCGGCTGAATCGAACGGGATCGAACCTGCTGTAACTCCCGCAACGCTCTCAGCAAAGACGGCCCGGACGATGCTTCGACCGACACAGACTGAAGAGCAGGCTGCGGTTGAATCGGTTCTTCAACCGCCTCTTGAGCTGTCGGGACAGGCTCGACTTTCAACTCCGCCTCGCTCCAATCGGGCCGATCTAAACGCGCGGGCGTCGGCTCTTCTTCAACGCGATCTCCTGCGGCTTGGCGGACCGCGGCGGCGATTCGATCGAGCCCTGCCTTCAAGGAAGCCATCGCCGCCGGCACCGTCTTGGGGTCAGGCTTGCCGATGTCCTGCACCAACACCATGAGTTTAGATGCCATCTCCTCGATGGCCGATTGATGGACGGTTGCGGCGGACTTAGCGAGATTCGTCAGACCGTGTTGCATGATGGCGTGTAACTTTGGACGGACCGAGCCGTTCGCCCCTTCACCCAGCCGCTTAAGGGCCGAATGGATCTGCGCCAACCATTCGTGGGCTTCGAGCGCGAAGAGACCGACCACTTCTTTTTGGAAGGCCGAATCGGCGGATTCAGTACCGGACAATTGGCGGCTCGTCTGCGGCTCCTCCGCCGAAGCAGGCGTCGTGGCGGTCTCCGGATGACCCGTCGTGCGGGATACGACAACGCCTTGTATTGCATTGGCAATCGCATCCAGGCTCTCCAAGAGCGAGGAGAATTGATCGGACATGGAGGGTTTTGCACGCCGTTCGCCCGGCTGGCCGGCGGACCGCGCCACGCGCGCGACATCCGGCGGCTCGAGAGTTTCCACGATCGACACCAACGGCAAACGGCTAAGGTCCAAGCGGCGCAGGTCTTTCTGCCCTTCCTTCCCGACCTCTCCCCCGATCTCCAAAACCGGACGCAAGGGATAATCCGCATTGATCGACACGACGGTGCCCACTTCTCCGGTCGTCAACCGCACCAGCGTGCCCAGGGGATAGGCTGAGAGCTGCTCGGCGAGGGCTTTGATCACTTCGCGTGGAAACGCAAGTCGTTCGGCTACGATCAACTCGCGTACGGCCTCGTGCGGGAAGAACCTCCGGCGATAGGGGCGCGGAGTCACCAAAGCATCGAATACATCGACCACACCGATGATCTGGGCCAGCTCGCTGATTTGCCGCCCCTTCAGACGGTTCGGGTATCCCTGGCCGCTCCAACGTTCATGGGCCTGCCGGACGACTTGCGCCAGCCATTCCCACGACGCTCCGGCCTTTCGTATCAACTGATAGCCGAGTTCAGGATGCTGTTCAATGAGGGCCCGTTCATCCTGGGTCAGTCGTCCTGACTTCGTGACCACCGATTGGGGCACGGCGAACAAGCCGATATCATGGACGAGTCCGGCCAAAACCAAGCGATGGTGTTCCTCACCGTAGTATCCCAGCCCACCGCCGACCTTGGCTGCAAGGATGCTCACGTTGATCAGATTCGTCACTAATGGCGGACCGCTGGGCCCTGCCATGGCATGGACGACCAATTGGTCGTTGCGTCGAACAGCCTCCGATATGCCCACTGCGAGTTCCGAGAGTTCGGCCAAGTCGATATCATCCTGCCGCTGAACGGCGGAAGCCACAGCCGTGAGTGTCTGTTCGGCCTTTCGATACATGTCTGATATGCGCCGTTCTTCCATGGGGTCTGTCTGTTGCTGAAGCGGTTAGTTGTCTGTTCCGGAGACGAACAAGGCCCGTTCCGCCGTCACCGCGGTTCCCCTCGGCAGTAAGAGCATGATCTTGCGGAATGTCGCCGTCACGACGACTGGCTCGCCGGTAGAACCTGCCCAATGGCGGCTCGCTCGACCCGACCTCGTTCGACCCACCGATGGATGAACTCCTTCACGGCCACCAAGCGGGACGACACCGCCTCGATCCGCTGCGTCGCCAGCTGCATACGATGCTGGACCACCACGGCAAGGAAGCTTTGGAGCCCGGAGAAAAAAGTAATCGCCTGAACGGCATTCACCTGTTGGGCATCAGCCCGCAGTTGGGTGACATCCTGCAATGAAGCTTCCAGCACCCCGGCGGCCGAGCTCGGCGACTTCGCTAGAACGGACAGCCGATCAATCAACGCGGATACGGATGTATCGACAGATTTGACGAAGGCCTCCTCTGATGCCGACACGCGGTCGAGATACCCTTGAATGACCTCCACCGGTACTTGCTGGACTCCGGCCTTCACCTGGCTTCCATCTGTTCAATCATTGCGCCGACCACGCTCCGGTCCGCCGTCCCCTCGATCTGCTCTCCGGCTCGAATTTTACGGAGCGATTCCAGAAAATTCGCGGGAGATACGGTCGGCTGCACGGCGGCGGCTGAACCTTCTTCATGGGCCTCGAAGGAAACTCCGGTTGCCCGCGTCAAGGCCGCTTGGATCTGTCCAAGTTGTTTACAGAGCGAGAGAAAATCCTGAACGGAAAAGGACTTCTGAGGATCCTTGAGCGCTTCGATAAAAGGAATCGCCGCGTAACTGGCTTGCTCGACCTCAGGCAGGTTGATGGTCGCCGCCGAACCGCCGAGATTCGTGACTCCGCCGCTTAAAATTTCGATTAAGGCAGCGTGTCGATCAGGAGCCGGGGCTTGCTGCAGTTCGTCCAGCGCGACATGGATGTTCTGAAGCCATTCCTGGGCTTCCTGCACGAACAGGTCGACGAGTTCTTTCTGAAAATCGTCTGAAGTCTCACCAGCCATGATTCCGGTCCTTCCACCGGGTACGCTCCACCTTCAACGGAGAGATCGTAGGCGATCAGGACCGTCGTGACCCGCTCCCGAGCTGAGAGGCCAAACCGGCGATCTCCCCGAGCTTCTTCGCCATTTCCTCGAATCGTTTTGTCGCCTGTTGGGCGGACTGCTCGGTTTCGGAAACGTGCCGGGTCAAGGCGGCGTTGCGATCGCGCTCCGTCTGAAGCAACGTCTCGAGCTCTTTGGCCTTCACTCCAAGCCCTTCGACTTCGGCCACGCGCCGGGCCAGCTCATCCGCTCGCTGCTTTTCACGAGCGCAGGATTGGGAAAGCTCCTCTGATTTACGCTGCTCGTTCGCCAACTGCTGGGCCAATTCCTGTCCCTTCGCCACCGCCTTTTCCATCGCATTCATCTGCTGAACCAACTGAGTGGCAGCTTGACGTTCCGCGTACAACGCCGCCTCGAACTCCTTGGCGCGATCTGCCGTCTTTTGTACCTCTCCTAGATGCGCAACCGACTGTGCGGCGTTTTCACGCTCCCTTTGGAGTGCAGACTCCAATTCTTGAATTCGCTTGGCCATATCCTGAGCTTCAGAAGCCTTTTTCTTGAGCAGCGAGGCCTGCTCCTGTTCAGCCCTGAGTTGAACTTCCAGTTCACTCACCCGCCCTTTCACCATCTGAAGATCGTCCATCGCCCTTCTCGTCTGGGCCGCAAGTTCCTTCTCAGACTCCAGCCTGGACTCCAGATCCTTGAGCTTGATCTTGAGCTGCTGCGCCTCTTCGGCAGCCTTTTTCGATTGCGTAGCCTGTTCCTGGCTGCTTGCGACTGCAGACTCCAGTTCCTGCATTCGAGCCAACTGGCCCTCGAGTTGACTCAGCTTCTGGCTCAGCGCGGCGTTTTGCTCTCGTTCCTTCCGAACATCCTCTTCGGCTTGCTTCAACTGCGCGAACACCTGACGTTGAGATTCAAGCTGTTCCTTGTTCTCCCGCGCCGGCGGCGCGGCCTCAGCGGAAGCTTCGGGTTTATCAGGTTCCTTGGCCGGAGCAGAGGCGGCCGGGGATGGGGCCTGCTTCTTCGACAAGAGATCGAGCACACGATCTTTGAGCGATGTTCCCTGAAAAGGCTTCTTCAGGACTCCGTCCGCCTTGCAGGACTCCGCTTGCTTGGTCACTTCGTCATTAACGATTCCGGAGATCAATAGGACGGGGGTCTTTGCGAGCGACGCCTGCGCTCTGACAAAGGCGCATACTTCGTAGCCGCTCTTGTCCGGCATGATCACGTCGGACACGATCAGATCAGGGCATTCTTTGGACAAGAACGCCATTGCCTCCTCGCCGTTGGCCGCGAGCGTCACCCCGAGGCCCGCCTCGGTCAGCAACCGTTCGGCAACCTTCCGAACCGCAATACTGTCGTCTGCTACCAACACTTTCGGCATGTCGAAATCCTTTCCCCCTATACTTTCCTGCCTACATCTATATGTGCGTTCCTAGTCGCTGAAGCGACACGATCGCGATCCGCGCCCCCTCGGTCTCGAAGCTTCCTAGCCAGTCCACGTCCTGTCCCGCGCTCGGCCTGATAGCTGTTGCGTCTATCGTATGCAATGAGGGAACCGCACTATCGATGCGTATTGCCATCGGCCCATCAATGTGCCTGGCTACGAGACAAAGCGCCTCATCCCCTTCAACCTCACGGCGCAACTGTGATGCCAAATCGTACACCGGAAGCACATCTTTGTCTTGCTTTACAAGAGAATCCACATACGGGGTGCGGCTCGGAACCGGAATCCTCTCTCCCCACGGGGCTACTCCACCGACTTCTTCTGTTCTAGCAGCCAATTTCAGACCGCCGATCGAAAACACAACCAGGTTCCACGTCTGCCTGGTCGATGCCGCCGATCCTTGCTGTCTGGCCGCCCTCAGCATGGCCGCTCCCCGCGGCCCGCAGCCGCAATCTTTCCTTGCGTGGCAGGCCCGGTTCCGATCGTCACCACCTCTCCAAGCTCACCTAGAACCCATTCGGGGTTGAGGATGAGGACAACATGATCCTGGTAGAGCAGTGTGCCGACGATCCAGGTCCGCTCTTCCCGACGGAATTGTGGAGGGAGGGTCCGGCAGAGACTTCGTTCAACATCGATCAAACCGATCACTTCGTCGACTCTGATCGCGCCGTGGGAATGGCGACTGGAATAAAGCACCGTACGCATGTCCGGATTGGATTGATCAAGCCGTTTACCCAGAAGCCCGGCCAGATTGACATCATGATAGGTGACTCCGACCCAGAGGACATGCTGTTCGATACCCGATTCGTCGGGGGTGAGAACGCCCCGCACCCCTTCTGAAGGCAACGCGCAGTAGGTCGCGCCGAATCGAACGACAAGGAAACTCGCATCCTGTACACCGGCGGTTGTTGTCTTGTAGTGTCCCCTTAAACTCATTGCTCTGGTGTTTTTTTGGTGCGCCTTTAGGCGCTCTACGGTCCGGCGCCTCCGCCTAAACCTTGCGGACAGAGGCCTCACTGCCGATCCAACGTTCCAGTTCCTGAATTAACGCACGTTCTTCTACGGGTTTGGCAATATAAGAACTTGCGCCGATATTGATCGCCATTTGGCGATGTTTGTCGCCCGCTCTCGTCGTCATGACGATGATCGGCACTTGCTGCGTCTGAGCTCTGCTGCGCAGAGCCTGAATCACTTCGTAGCCGTTGAGCTTGGGCATTTCGAGGTCGGTCAAGATCAGCCGGTAGGCTTGGGCCGAGGCCTTTCGGAGTCCTTCCTCGCCGTCCACGGCCGTCTCGACTTCGTATCCGGCCGTTTCCAGCATGCGACCGACGAACTTTCTGATGCTCAAGGAGTCGTCGATCAGCAGTATCTTCTTTCCATCCGTCGCTTCCTCGACCGCATCCACCTGTGGAATGTCAGATTCGCTTCCGCCTGCCTCGGCCTCCTCAACCGCGAATTCTCCTCCGGGCATTGCTCCGCCGGACACAAGTCGGACGGGATCCAATACGAGAACCACATGGCCTTCGGGATCAATCGTGGCGCCGCCGAACACCGAATGCGCCAGGGATTTCAGCGAGCCGATCGGCTTGATGACGATTTCCTGGCGTCCCAAGAGTTCATCGACCACAAGACCGATCGGACCGGCTCCGGTTCGGACAATCACGACGGGCTTCCCAACTTCGACTGCCCCACCAGAACCTCTGACCAGCAGCCGTTGCAACGGCTGAACTTCGACCGCTTCCTCTCCCATTTGAATGACCGCTCGTTCACCCACCTGCTGAAGGGAGCTGCGCGTCAACATCGTCACTTCTCTTACGCTCTGCAAGGGAATCCCGTACCGCTCGTTACCGGAACGCACCATCAAAGCAGTGGCGATCAACAACGTCAACGGCAGGTGTAATGTGAACTTGGTACCGACACCTTTCACGGATTCCACTTCAATATGGCCGTTCATGCTCTCGATAACCCGCTTGACGACGTCCATGCCGACGCCGCGACCAGCCTGGTCACCGATCTGATCGGCCGTCGAGAAACCCGGCATGAAGATAAACTTGATTACTTCCGTCTCGGACATACCTTTGGCCACATGAGCCGGAACGAGCCCCCTTTCGACGGATTTTGCGCGGACCTTTTCGATGTCAAGACCGGCCCCGTCGACTTCGACC
>JBBILH010000060.1:0-20561 GCA_037445005.1 Nitrospira sp. | reverse complement strand
GCTTGCCTTGCCTCTTCCAATGTTCGAGGAGCCGCATCAAGAGCGTGGTTTTCCCGGCGCCGAGGGAACCGCAAAGAAGGTAGAACGGGACGGGGGGAGGCGCCATGGCTCGATGTTCAGTGATGGACGTGAAGGGAGTCGACGGGTTGGTGCTGCTCGGCTAGTTTGGAGAGATCGCAATGGACAGTGTCCGGATGGCAGCAGGTGGTCTCAAGCTGGAGGGTCATGTGCTTGATCCCGAACTCTATGGCGATACGGGAGCGAATCGAGCGGAGCAGTGCGTCGGTGAGTCTCTCGTCGTCGCCGTCGACGAGCACGTGGCAAGTCAGCATGACTAGGCGCGGCTCCACCGCCCAAATGTGCAGGTCGTGCACGTTCTTCACGCCCGGGATCGTTTCGATCGTGGCGGCAACGTGAGACGCGCTGAGACCGGGCGGGGTCGAGTCCATCAGGACCTCTAGTGATTCCTTAAAAAGCGGCCAGGCGCCGTGCAGGATCGCGCCCACCACCAGCAGGCTTACGAGGGGGTCGAGCACCGTCCATCCCGTCCACATGATCGCGGCGCCGCTGACGATCACGCCGAGCGAGACCCAAGCGTCGCCGAGCATGTGCCAGAAGGCGCTGCGAATGTTCAGATCGTCCTTGGCGCCGTGCTGCAATAACAGGGCGATACCAAGATTGGCGGCGAAACTGACGGCTGCGATTCCCATGACCCAGGCGCCGTCAACGGCGACCGGCTCCAGGAGACGTTTGACGCTGACTACGGCGATGCCGACGGCGGTCAGAAGGAGGACGAACGAATTGAGGAACGCGGCGATGACGCCGGCGCGGTGGAAGCCGAAGGTCCGTTCCTCCGAGGCGGGGCGCGCCGTCAACAGATGAGCGTAGAGTGCGAGGAAAAGCGAACCCTGATCGATCAGATTATGACCTGCATCTCCCATCAGGCCGATGCTGTTGAGCAGCCAGCCGCCCGCGAACTCGGCGGTGATCACGACGGCGTTCAAAGCCAGCGCGAGGTGGAGCCTGGACCGAAGGTGCCGGTAGGTCGCCGGTGTCGTCATGAATGATAGTGTCGCATGCGCGAAACGAGGCGGCAAGTCTTGGGCGAGTCTTGTCGCTTATCGACGCGCCTTCGGCGGCAGGCGTTCGCTCAAGACCGTATAGTTGGCCGTGCCGACTCCCGCGTTGCCGGTCGACAGATCGGTGGCAACCACGCGTAGCGAAATCCCGTCCGGCGCGTCCTTCGAAGTCGGCACGAAGAACGGCGCTTCGAAGCCGCCGCTGTCTCCGGAATAGAACATCTGGAGCCGCTCCGTCACCCGGCCGCCTACGAGCACTTCGGCGTAGATGCGGAGCTTTCGGGAATCCCAGTCGCCGTGAGGCCGAACCAAGGCGCCGGAAAGAGTGCGGATCGACGCGCGGAGCTTCACGTCGTCCTTGGCGATCAACACGTCTCCGGGCTTAGGCCGTTCGATTTGAACCAGGTAACCGTACAGGTGCAGGACGATGCCGTCGTTGATCAGATCCTGTCCCGGGATCAGGATCACGGTCTTGGCGACTTTCTGGAGCGCCGCCGGATAGGCGAGAGGACCTTCCGCGGCAATTTCGACCAGCGTGGGCCGGCTCAATTCAAGAGTCGTCGAAAAAGCTGCGGAGGGGCGCGAACTATAGATCGGTTCCTCCATCACATGGGGCGTCCGCATGATTTGGTTCTGGTCGCCGGCTTCTCCTATCTGAATGCCGGTGGCCAGGATCTGTTTCGAGGCGACATCCGTGATGGTGACGCGCGCGCCGCCGACTTCCCGGCCCAGCACCATAGAGCCGTGAGCCACGACTCTTACGAGCACGGTCGTAGGTTTGGGATCGTTCAGGTGCGGATCGGGCGATGGTTCTTCTTCGGCGGGAATGGCGAGGCACGGCAGGGGGCTACATAGGAACAGCAACACACAAGCCATGCGGACCGCATTCGTCATTTGACTTTGGTGCCGGGGTCCACTTCTTCAAGGAAAGTAGCCAGTCCGCGGACTTCCGTGTCGCCTGCCGCGAGCACCATCCCCTGTGACTCGATGCCCATCAGCTTCGCCGGCTTCAAATTCGCCACGATGACGATCGTCTTGCCGACCAGCGCCTCCGGCTCGTATTTCTTTCCGATGCCGGCCACGATCTGCCGTTGCTCGGTCCCCAACGACACCTGGAGTTTGAGTAACTTCTCCGACTTGGGGACACGTTCGGCGGCGAGCACCTTCGCCGTCTTGAGCTGAACCTTCATGAATTCGTCGATCGTGATCTGGGCAGGAGAGGAGGCCTGAGGCATGGGGCTAGGGGCGCTGGGTATCGATGCGGATGCCGCGGTGGCCGGTTGAGATGGTGTCTGAGATTCGCTCACGAGTTTGGCTCCTTGTGGTGGTGGCTCAATACGGGGAAACAGCGAAGCCCCCTTGATGACGGCGCTTGCAGGGAACGGACTGTCCCAATGGTAGACCGAGGCCGGAACTGCTTCCGAAAAATCGAATGGACAACCCACTTGATGTGCCAGTTGCCTTGCCGTTACCGGCATGAACGGGTAGAGCGAGACGGCCAACAGCCGCAAGGCGCGGATTGTCGTGTTCAGGACGGTGTTGAGTTTCGGGGCATCGTCCGAATTCTTAGCGAGTTTCCATGGCGCCGCTTTGTCGATGTATTCGTCGCAGAGCCCGATGAGTTTCCAAATGGCCTGCAAGTTGTCCCGAAACGTCAACCGATTGAATCCTGCTTCAAGAATAGCCGGCAGTTCCGTCGCGGTCGTCGCGATGGCGCGCTCAATTTCCGGGACGGCCGGCGCGCCGCGATCGGGAACTTGCCCCCCGGCGAACCGTTCAACCATCGTGAGCGTGCGGCTGAGGAGGTTTCCGATTCCGTTGGCGAGATCGCTGTTGATGCAGGCGACCATCGCGGCCTGGGAGAAATCCCCATCTTGCCCAAAGGGCACTTCGCGCAGCAGGAAATAGCGGAACGCGTCGGCGCCGTATGCTTCGACCATTTTGTTCGGGTCGACGACGTTTCCGCGGCTCTTCGACATCTTTTCGCCGTCGACGGTCCACCAGCCGTGCGCAAAGATCGTTTCGGGCAACGGGAAGTTCAGCGCCATCAGCATCGTGGACCAGTAGACGGCGTGGGTGGTGAGAATATCTTTGCCGACCAAATGGACCGAGGCGGGCCAGAAGCCTGGGCCGATGGGTTTCCCTTCGGGGAGATATTCAAGGGCGGAGACATAATTTACCAGCGCATCAAACCAGACATAGGTCACATAATCCTTATCGAACGGCAGTTCTATACCCCAGGAGAGTCTGGACTTGGGGCGCGAGATGGAGAGGTCGCCGAGTTTCTGCGTGGTCAGGAACCCCAGGACTTCGTTCCTTCGCGATTCCGGTCGTATGAAGGCGTCGTGCGTCTTGATGTGCTCGATCAACCGTTCCTGATAGCGCCCCATTTTGAAAAAGTAGTTGTGCTCGCTGAGTTTCTCGACCGGCCGTTTGCAATCGGGGCAGAGGCCGTTCTCGACGTCTTTTTCGGTCCAGAACCGTTCGTCGAATGTGCAGTACCATCCGGAATACGAATCCTTGTAAATCAATCCCTTGTCGAACAGGTCTTGAAGATATCGTTGAACGACGGACTTGTGTTGTCGATCGGTCGTGCGGATGAAGGCATCGTTGGAGATGTTGAGCCGTTTCCAGAGCTGCCGGAACTGAGGCGCCAACCTGTCGCAGTGGACTTGGGGATCGATGCCGGCTTTGGCTGCCGCCTGTTGTACTTTCTGTCCGTGCTCATCGAGCCCGGTAAGAAAGAAGACCTCGCGACCTCTCACCCGCCAATATCGAGCCAGCACGTCTGCGGCGACGGTCGTGTAGGCGTGACCGATGTGCGGGACATCATTGACGTAGTAAATCGGGGTCGTGATGTAGAAGGTGTTTCGATCGGGCATGGCGCGCTAGCCGAAAGATAACAGGTCGTCGGCGACGAAAGCTAGGCTGGTTGCGGAGCGGACGCGGCGACGGCGTCGCGCAGTCGAAGGAGAATGTTCTCGATCGCCATCTGGAGATTCAGGTGTCTGGTGGCCTGTTGTTCCGTTCTTTCGATCTCCTGCAAGAGGTCGAGGAGCATCGTTGTGTCCGCGTTTCGGGCAAGACGTTCCAGCGAAGCCAGGTCGTCGATGAATACCAGTTGCTCGTGATCGCCACCCGTCTGTAGGAAGACGAGATCTCTGATCCAACGAGCCAGCCACGCCAGCATTTCCGGGACCCGATCGCTCTTCGATAGAGATTCCGCGGCGGTCAGGACGGTCGTCACCGATCGCAGCGACTGCGGCCGCACCAAGTCGAGGAGTTCTCTTTGTCGCGCTCTCGTGTCATTGGGATCGGTGGCCATAGCCTCTCCGATGCGCCCCTCGCTGACGATGGCGAGCAGGCGTGCATCGGCCGGAGGCAGTTCCCGCTTGAGAATCAGCGCGGCTTCCACATGGGTGCGGGAGGGTGTCGCGAAGCGCAACGCTTGGCATCGGGATCGAATCGTGGCGGGGAGCGCGGCAGGCTTGCCGGAAATCAGGAGAAAGAGGCTGTGGCCGGGCGGTTCTTCCAAGGTCTTCAAGAGCGCATTGGCCGCGCCGATCGTCATGCGGTCCGCATCGTCGATCAGACAAATCTTTCGTTCGCCGATCAAGGGGCGGTAGATGACTTGCTGCTCAATATCGCGGATCTGCTCGATCTTGATCTGCGGGACCGCCATCTCCTGATCCGGTTCGATGACGAAGAAGTCGGGAAAGGTCCGCGCTTCGATCTGGCTGCAGGCGCGGCAGTGCCCGCAGCCATCGATCGGATCGTCCGTGACGGCCGATTCGCAATTCAGCGCTTGCACGAATCGCAGGGCGGTCAGCCGTTTGCCGATGGCCGCTTCGCCATGGAACAGGTATGCGTGAGCCAGCCGTTGATTCGAGACGGCGGTCTGCAATGCCGCAATGGCGCTATTGTGTCCGATGATATCGTGAAAAGGCATGTCAGCGTTTCCGACGACGGCCCGGTTTTCTCGCCCAGCCTAACACAACGGTCATGAGTTCAGCGCGGATGTCCCGGGCAGGGCGATCGGCGTCGACGACTCGTATCCGCCGGGGGGACTGCCGGGCCAAGGTGAGGAATCCGTGACGGACGAGGCGGTGAAATCGGTCCGCCTCACGATCCAATCTGTTCTGTCTCCCCATGGCCGCCCGCCGACGGGCCAATCCGACCTCAACCGGCAGATCGAGCAGCAACGTCAAGTCGGGAGCGAGCCCCTCTGTCGCGGCGTTGTTGGCGGCTTCGAGCCACGCGCGATTCAGGCCGCGGCCGAATCCTTGGTAGGCCAACGTGGAATCGGAGAATCGATCGCACAGGACGATCGCGCCTCGCTTGAGCATCGGTCGAATGAGCCGAGCCACATGCTGGCTGCGAGCCGCAAGGATCAAGAGCGCTTCGGTCTGTGGCGCAATCGGTTCCCGAGGCGATGAGCGCAGCAGGAGTTCGCGTATGGCTTCTGCCAAGGGAGTGCCGCCCGGCTCTCGCGTTTGAACCACGAAGAATCCGGCTCGTCGAAGGGCCGTGGCAAGAGACCGAATCTGTGTGCTCTTCCCGCTTCCTTCCGGTCCTTCCAATGTGATGAAGAGTCCTCGGGACCTGCGTCGAGGAGTCGGGTTCGACATAGGGTCGCTCCGGGTGGCAAAAACGAGCGGGATGGTAGTCCAAGTCATTGAAATTAGCAAGAAAAGGCTTGCGACGGCCTCGTAAAAGTCTGTATCATGGAAAATCCGTGTCTAGTCGATCGATTTCATGCTGAAAGCTTCGCTAAAACGCTACTTTCTGACGGGACTTCTGGTGATCACTCCGATCTGGGGGACAGTCCTCGTCCTAAAGACGTTATTTGTAGCCGTGGACGGGATCCTGGGCGATCTTCTGGCCCAGATGGTCCCCGGCCATTACGTGCCGGGACTGGGGATCGTCGCCCTGATCCTGTTGGTATTTCTGACGGGCCTTTTTGCCGCCAATTTCATCGGCCACCAAATTGTAAGAATTTGGGAAGGCTGGCTGAATCGCGTGCCGTTGGTTCGCGGCATCTATTCGACGCTTAAGTCCATGATGGACATTCTCTCGTTTGCGGATCGCGGCTCCTACAAGAGGGTCGTGTTGATCCAATTTCCGAAGAACGGGCACTACTGTCTTGCGTTTGTCACAGGGATCACCAAAGGGGAAATGCAGGATCTTGCTCAGGACACGCTGCTGCACGTGTACGTGCCGACATCGCCCAATCCGACCTCCGGATACTTTTTGCTGGTGCCGGAACGCGAGGTCACGACCGTCGATATCACGGTTGAAGAGGCGATGAAACTGATCGTATCGGGAGGGCTGTATTCTCCGACGCCGTCTCTGGCCGCCGCCATGTCGGCCGAAGCCAAGTGGGGGAGCGTCAAGCAGCCTGAACCAGGAGTGCCGATAGGATGAGCGCCTCACCTTCCATCAAGGCGAGGCGGTCCTTCGTCGAAGTGGACCCGCAGACCACGATGCCCGGACTTGCGGTGGTCGTGATGGCGGCGGGACTTGGAAAACGCATGTGCTCCAAGCAAGCCAAGGTGCTGCATCCGGTTGCGGGGCAGGCCATGGTGTTGTACTCCATCGCGTTGGGGCTTCGAGTCGCAGGCCATCGCGTCGCGGTCGTCGTCGGTCATCAGGCTGATCATGTCCGACGGGTCATCGAGGGCGCAACCTCGGGCGGCAACGGACGTGAACCGGTTGCCGTCGTCGAACAGCGGGAGCAATTGGGAACCGGGCATGCCGTGCTTCAGAGCCGGCCGATATTTGCAGCCGGCCCACAATCGCCTCCGACGCGCTACCTCATTCTTAACGGGGATACTCCGTTATTGAGGGAATCCACCGTCAGGCATCTTCTTCGCGTGCACCAGGAGGAGAATGCGACCGTGACCATTCTCACCGCGAAACTGGACGATGCAAGCGGCTACGGGCGCGTCGTCAGGCGACAGGCGGGCGGCGCCGTCTCGCGGATCGTGGAAGACCGTGATGCGAGTCCGGAGGAAAAGGCGATCGGGGAAATCAACGTGGGCACGTACGTTGTGGACGGCGGCTTCTTGTTCGGCGCTCTCGACAAGCTGAGCCCCAGCAATGCGCAGGGTGAGTACTATCTGACCGACATTCTGCAGATCGCAGCGGACCAAGGTCGGCGCGTGGCGGCGGCCGTCCTGGATAATCCGGACGAGGGTTTGGGCGTGAATACCCGCCGTCAATTAGCCGAGGCGGAGCGGGTCGTTCGCCGCAATATCAGGGAACGGTGGCTCGACGCCGGCGTGACCATGATCGATCCGTCCTCGACCTGGATCGATGCCGGCGTCACGATCGGTAAAGACACCACACTGTATCCGAACGTGGTGCTCGAAGGATCGACTGATCTCGGCGAGGACTGCATCGTGCGGCAGGGAAGCCGTCTCACGGATTGCGTGGTCGGTAACAGCGTGGAAGTTCTCGATCACTGCGTGCTCCGGGAGTCCCGTCTCGAGGACGGCGCAACGGTCGGACCTTTCACGCACTTGCGGCCCGGCACGGTTTTGCGCAAGAAAGCCAAAGTGGGGAATTTCGTCGAGATAAAGAAGGCCGAGCTGGGCGAAGGCTCGAAGGCGAACCACCTGAGCTATCTGGGTGACGCGACGATCGGAAAAGACGTCAATATCGGCGCCGGCACGATTACCTGCAACTATGACGGGGTTAAGAAATCCCACACGACCATCGGCGACAGAGTCTTTATCGGCAGCGACACCCAGTTGGTGGCACCGGTGACGATCGGCCCCGATACCATCATCGCTGCCGGAACGACGGTGACGAAGGATGCTCCGAACGGTGCCTTGGTGATCGCGCGCGTGCCGCAAGTCAATCGCCCCGGTTGGGCTGCGAGAAGGCGGGCGGTGGCTGGCGCCGATCGGGCACGGCCTGCGGCCTCGGCAGCCAAACCGAAGAGCCCGACGCGGAAGTCCGTCCGGCCTACAAAGGGGAGGTAGGGTTCGCATGTGCGGGATCGTCGGATATGTCGGCAATCAAGAGGCCGTCCCGATTCTCATCGGGGGCCTGGCCAAATTGGAATATCGAGGGTACGATTCGGCCGGCGTTGCGGTGCTGCAGGGGGAGAAGATCGAAGTGCGACGAAGCGTCGGGAAACTGGCGAATCTTCAGAAGTCGCTCAAAGAGAAAGAGGTCAAGGGAATGGTCGGCATCGGCCATACCAGATGGGCGACGCACGGCAAACCCTCCGAGCAAAACGCCCATCCCCATCGTTCGAAAAGCTGCGTGCTCGTGCACAACGGCATTATTGAAAATTATCAGCCGCTCAAACAGCAATTGGAGCGCGACGGCTACAAGTTCCAGTCCGATACGGACACGGAAGTGGTTGCGCACCTGATCGATAAACACATGCAGAAGGGGCTCGGACTTGCCGACGCGGTTCGCGCGGCCACGAAGGAAGTGCGGGGCAGTTATGCGCTCGCGGTGATCTCCGAGCAGGAACCGGGCACTTTGGTGGCGGCGCGATTGGGCTGCCCCCTCGTCGTCGGACGAACCAAGCAGGCCTCATTTGTGGCCTCGGACGTCATGGCCATGCTGGCCCATACCCGCGATGTGACCTATCTCGAAGAAGGCGACGTCGCGGTCGTGACCGCGTCGGAGGTCTGTCTGACCGATGCGGAAGGCCGTACGATGACGCGCAAGCCGACGAAGATTGATTGGGATGCGTCGGTGGCCGAAAAGGGCGGCTACCCGCATTTCATGCTCAAGGAGATTCATGAGCAGCCGCAGACGATCCTGGATACGATGCGGGGGCGATACTCCTACGAAACCGGCGAAGCCGATTTGCCGGACATCGGCCTGACTCCGAAGGAGTTTGCGGCGGTGGACCGGATTTGGATCGTGGCCTGCGGAACCTCCTGGCACGCGGGGCAGGTCGGGAAATATTTGCTCGAAGAGATGGTCCGCACGCCGGTGCAGGTCGATATCGGCAGCGAGTTTCGCTATCGAGATCCTCTCGTCGGCAAGCACGATCTGTTTATTACGATTTCCCAGTCGGGAGAGACGGCGGACACCCTTGCGGCCGCACGGGAAGCGAAACAGAAGGGCGCCCGCGTCGTGTCGATCGTCAACGTCGTCGGCAGCACGCTGGCGCGCGAATCGGACGGAGTGCTGTACACCCATTGCGGGCCGGAGATCGGCGTCGCGTCGACGAAAGCGTTTACGGCGCAGTTGACGGCGCTCTACCTCTTGGCGCTTCATTTGGCCCGCGTGCGCAATGTGATGAAGCTGGCCGACGGCAAGGCCTGGCTCGATCGGCTCGTGCGGCTGCCGGTCCTGGTGGAAAGCGTGCTGCGGCGCGAGGCCGAGATCGTGGCGATCGCCAAACGGTACTACAAGAAACGGAATTTTCTGTTCCTCGGGCGCGGCATCAACTATCCGATCGCGCTCGAAGGATCTCTGAAGTTGAAAGAGATATCCTACATCCATGCGGAGGGGTACGCCGCCGGCGAGATGAAGCACGGTCCGATCGCCTTGATCGACAAGGACATGCCTGTCGTCGTTCTGGCGCCGCGCGACCGGCTCTACGAAAAGACCGTCAGCAATCTGATGGAAGTGAAGGCGCGCCATGCCCCCGTCATTGCGCTGGTGGCGGAGGGGGAGCGAGAATTGGGCAAGACGGCGGACGCGGTGTTCACCATTCCCGAAACGCATCCGCTGATTTCGCCGATTCTTTTTACGATTCCGCTGCAGTTGCTGGCATATCACATTGCGGTGTTGCGAGGGGCGGACGTGGATCAGCCGAGAAATCTCGCAAAAAGCGTGACGGTCGAATGATGGTCGAACGTACTCAAGTCGGAATGTCGTCGAGTCCCTATTGGGGGATAACAGAGCTTCGACTTTCAGACGCAATGAATTGAACGACGCATTTCCATGAACATCACCAACCAAGACGTTGAGAAGGTCGCGAAACTCGCCAGGCTGGAGATCTCGCCGGCTGAGAGGGAGGCGTTCGCGAAACAGTTGAGTCAAATTCTGACCCATGTCGAAACGCTCAACCGGTATGACACGGCCGGCGTTGAGCCGACGGCGACCGTATTAGGGCAAGTGAATGTCTTTCGGGAGGATGTGGTCCGCCCGTCCTTGCCGGTAGACCGCGCGTTGGCCAATGCGCCGGAGCGAGAAGCGGACGGGTTCTGTGTGCCGAGGATTTTGGAGGAGCGTTAAACGCCTGCGTGGAATTCATCCGCCTACACAGAAAGCCGCGGGTGTTGGGCCGTGGAGCTCTACGATTGACGAATAGCGGATGCCGAATGACGGGGGACGGATGTTCCGACAAATGTTGCGGTCAAAAATTCACCGCGCCACGGTGACCGGGGCGCATCTCGAGTACGAAGGCAGTCTGACGATCGATCAGGACCTCATGGAGGCCGCCGCCATTCTGCCCTACGAGGCGATCATCTGTTCCAACCTGAACAACGGCGAACGGTTCATGACCTACGCCATCGGCGGAAGGCGCGGGAGCGGCGAGATCGTCTTGAACGGCCCGACCGCCAGAAAGGCGGCGGTGGGCGATCAGATCATCATTTTCTGCTACGAGTACTATGGTGACGAAGAGATCAAGAAGCATGCGCCCAAGATCGTCAGGGTGAACGAGAAGAACCGGATCGTTGAGACCATGGAAAAACGGTGATGTCGCTTCATAAGCTGTCTCTATGCGAATTGCAGCGGAAGTTTACGGCCGGCGAAGTCACGGCGACCGAGATCGTGCGCGCGTACGCGCTCCGCATCGCTCAAGTCGAGTCAAAAGTGAAAGCCTATGTCGCGCAGACGAAAGAGTCGGCTCTGGCCCAGGCGGCCGCCTTGGATGAGAAGCTGAAGGGCTGGCGGCGGACCAAACCGATGATGGGGATGCCGATTGCCGTCAAGGACAATTTGTGCACGGAGGGGGTCGCCACCACATGTTCCTCGCGCATGCTGAAAAATTTCGTCCCGCCATACGACGCGACGGTGGTCGCGAAGCTGAAGGAACAGGAATATCTGCTCCTCGGCAAGACGAACCTCGACGAGTTCGCCATGGGGTCTTCTACGGAAAACTCTGCGTTCGGGCCCAGCCGTAATCCTTGGAGCTTTCAGTGCGTGCCCGGAGGTTCGAGCGGCGGGTCTGCAGCGGCCGTTGCGGCGGATGAGTGCGTGGCGGCTCTCGGGTCCGATACGGGCGGGTCGATCAGGCAGCCGGCGGCGTTTTGCGGCGTCGTCGGACTGAAGCCTACGTATGGCCGAGTGTCCCGCTACGGTCTCGTGGCGTTTGCCTCGTCGCTCGACCAGGTCGGTCCGATCACGAAAGACGTTTCCGATGCGGCCTTCCTGCTCGGCGCGATCGCGGGACACGATCCGATGGACTCGACGTCGGCGGATGTTCCTGTGCCGGATTACATGAAGGCGCTGAAGAAAAAGGATCTCAAGAAATTGAAGGTCGGCGTCCCGGCCGAATTTTTCGGCGAAGGACTCGACCCGGATGTTGACGAGGCCGTTCGGGCCGCGATCGAAGAGCTTAAGAGTCTGGGGGGAGAGATCAAGGAGATCCGGTTGCCCAGGACCGATGCGGCCGTGGCCGTCTATTACGTCATCGCGACGGCGGAGGCCAGTTCCAACCTTGCCCGATTCGACGGGGTGAAATTCGGGCTGCGCGCGAAAGAGACAAAAGACCTTCTCGAACTCTATATGAAAACTCGACAAGAAGGGTTCGGGCCGGAGGTCAAGCGCCGAATCATGCTCGGCACCTATGCGCTCAGTTCCGGATACTACGACGCCTATTACGGTAAGGCGCAAGCGGTTCGGACGCTGATCTGTCAGGATTTTACCGAAGCGTTCAAAGAGGTTGATCTCATCGTGACGCCGGTGACGCCGACGCCGGCGTTCAAACTGGGAGAGAAGAGCGAGGACCCGCTGCAGATGTATCTTTCCGACATCTTCACGATCTCCGTCAATTTGGCCGGGCTGCCCGCCATTGCTCTGCCTTGCGGCTTTAGTCGAGCCGGCCTCCCCATCGGGCTGCAATTGATCGGCCGCGCGTTTCAAGAGGAGACGTTGCTGCGGGCGGCACATGCCTATGAGCAATCCACGCAGTGGCATCTGAAGAAACCGGTTATTCGATGAAGATGGCGGGAGGTTCCTATGACCGTCGTTGAAATTGCGGCGATTCTCGTCGCCGTCGCGTTTGCCGTGCTCGTAGGCTATCTGGTGCCGGTATTGATCCAGGTCCGGAAAACCGTTGCCGAGTCCGAGCAACTACTGTCGAAGATGAATACCGACATGCCGGCGTTGGTGTCGGAGCTTCGCGCCATGAGCCGGAATTTGAACGAGCTGACCGAGCAGGCGCGGGGCGGGGTGGAACACGCCGCGACGTTGCTTCATGCGGTCGGTGAGGTCGGCGAATCAGTTCAACAGGTTCATAACGTGGTGCGCGGATCGAGCGGCACCCTGCTGACCAATGTGGCGAGCGTGGTGGCAGGCTTCAAAGCCGCGACGCAGGTGATGCGTGAGCGCTACCGCAAGGAAGGAGAACCTCACAATGGCGGATGATCGAGGATCGGCCGCGGGAGTGGTCTTGGCATTTTTGAGCGGAGCGGCGCTGGGGGCCGTGGCGGCTCTGCTGTTGGCGCCGCAGTCTGGACGTGAATCCAGAGAACGGTTGCGAGGGTACGCGCACAGAGCGGAGGAAGAGCTTCGCGATCTGGCGGGCAGGGCCGGAGAGGCCTTCGAAGAGGTCGTCGATGAGGGCCGCGAGTTTGTGGAAGCGAAGAAGTCGGTGCTCCGCGACGCCTTCGAGGCGGGACGCGAGGCCATGCGGCGGGAGAGGATGAGGGGCGAGGGCTCGCACGACGCATGATCTACGAAGTCGTCATCGGCGTGGAAGTTCATGCCCAACTACGGACGAAGTCCAAAATGTTCTGCGGGTGCGGGACGACGTTCGGCAGATCGGCGAACAGCCAGACCTGTCCGGTCTGTCTCGGATTGCCGGGGTCCTTGCCGGTGATCAACAAGGCGGCCGTCGAGATGGCGGTGCGTACCGGTCTGGCCCTGAATTGCTCGATCGGCGCGAGCAATCGGTTCGCTCGCAAGAACTATTTTTATCCCGATCTGCCGAAAGGATATCAGATCTCACAGTATGAATCTCCGATCTGTGAGCACGGGTGGATCGAAATTCCGTCCGGTGAAGGCAAGAAGCGGGTGAGGATTCGCCGCGCGCATCTGGAGGAAGATGCCGGCAAGAACGTGCATGACGGGACGAGCGGAAGCCGCGTGGATTTGAATCGGGCAGGCACCCCGCTTCTGGAGATCGTTACCGAGCCGGATATGCGCTCCGCCGACGAGGTCGTGGCATACTTGAAAAGCCTTCGCGACATTCTGATGTACCTCGAAGTCTGCGACGGCAACATGGACGAAGGCAGTTTCCGGTGCGAGCCGAACTTGTCGCTCCGCCCGTTGGGACAAAAGGAGTTCGGCACGAAGGTCGAGTTGAAGAACATCAATTCGTTTAAGTTCGTCAAGGACGCGATCGAATACGAGATCAAACGGCAGACCAAAGTCCTGACCGAGGGCGGCAAGGTCTATCAGGAGACGCGTTTGTGGGACATCGATCGCGGCGAGACGGCGGTCATGCGCTCGAAGGAGGAAGCCCACGACTATCGGTACTTCCCGGATCCTGACCTGGTGCCGCTCAAACTGGAACAGGAGTGGGTCGAAGGATTCCGCAGCGGCTTGCCGGAGCTACCGGCGGTGCGGGCGAAGCGGTTTGTCAGCGAGTACGGACTGCCGGAGTATGATGCTGCGCTGCTCACGGCCTCCAAAGGATTAGCGGATTACTTCGAAGCGTCCGTCAAGCTATTCAATCAACCCAAGACCGTCAGCAACTGGGTTATGGGGGAACTGACGAGAGAATTGAACAACTCGGGCTCAGATGTCGCCCGGTCGCCTGTGCCGCCCGAGCGATTGGCGGATCTGCTGCAGATGGTTGAAAAGGGCGTTATCAGTCTGAAGGTGGCCCGTGAGATTTTCCCGGAGCTCTATAGCAGCGGGAAGCCGGCGGAACGGATCGTCCAGGAAAGGGGGCTGACGCAAGTCTCCGACGAAGGCGCGCTGGAGAAGATCATCGTCGAGGTGTTGGACAAGAGCCCTGCACAAGTCGCGCAGTTCAAAGAAGGCAAGCAGCAGGTGCTGGGGTTCTTGGTCGGGCAGGTGATGAAGGCAAGCGGGGGAAAGGCGAATCCGGGGAAAGTCAACGAGCTTCTGAAGAAAAAGCTTGGCGCCTAACAGGAGAAGACAGGCATGAGCGAGATTCGTGAGATCAAGGGTAGGCAGATAGTTGACTCCCGTGGCAACCCGACGGTTGAGGCGGAGGTGACGCTCGAAAGCGGCGCGAAAGGGCGGGCGGCGGTGCCGTCCGGCGCATCCACCGGTGAGAAAGAGGCGATCGAGCTGCGCGACGGCGACAAGAAGCGTTGGATGGGCAAGGGCGTCTCCAAAGCGGTCGGCAATATCAGCAAGATCATTGCTCCGGAGTTGCTTGGCAAAGAGGCGCTGGATCAAGCAGGGGTCGACCAGGCGATGATTGCGCTCGACGGGACCAAGACAAAGGGGAAACTCGGCGCCAATGCGATTTTGGGCGTGTCGTTGGCCGTGGCCAAAGCGGCGGCGAACGAAACCGGGCAGCCGCTTTATCGTTACTTGGGTGGAACGAATGCGCGGGTGCTTCCGGTGCCGCTGATGAACATCATTAACGGCGGAGCCCATGCGGATAACCGGCTGGACTTGCAAGAATTCATGATCATGCCGGTCGGCGCCCCGACGTTCAGCGAGGCGTTGCGGATGGCGACGGAAGTGTTCCATGCCTTGAAGTCGCTGCTCAAGAAGAAAGGCCTGAATACGGCGGTGGGCGACGAGGGCGGGTTTGCGCCCGATCTCCGATCCAACGAAGAGGCCTTGACCTTGATTTCGCAAGCCGTCGAAGAGGCCGGCTATCAGACGGGACGGGATATCGCCCTGGCCTTGGATTGTGCAGCCAGCGAATTGTACGACAAGGGGCGCTACGTTCTGGAAGCGGAAAAGAACCCGGAGCGTTCTTCAGAAGACATGGTCGCCTATTACGGAAAGTTGTTGGACCGTTATCCGATCCTCTCGATCGAGGACGGCTTGAGCGAGCTGGATTGGAAAGGCTGGAAGATGATGACCGAGAGGTTGGGCAATCGGGTTCAGTTGGTCGGCGACGATATCTTTGTGACGAACGTCGAGATCTTTGCCAAGGGGATTCGGGAGGGAATCGGGAACTCGATTCTGATCAAGCTCAACCAAATCGGGACCCTGACGGAGACGCTAGATGCGATCGAACTGGCAAAGCGGTCCGGCTATACGGCAATCATCTCGCACCGGTCCGGGGAGACGGAGGATACGACCATCGCCGATGTGGCGGTGGCGACGAACAGCGGGTTGATCAAGACCGGTTCGCTTTCACGCACGGACCGTATCGCGAAGTACAATCAATTGCTCAGGATTGAGGAGGAATTGGGGTCCGCGGCGGTCTACCGTGGCCGGGGGGCCGTCCCTGGGAGAGCGCATCGCTAGCAATCCCATGATCATTAAGCAGAATCGCGGGCGGCAGTGGCTGGATTGGCGGCGGCGTATCGTCGCATGGGCTCATTACGCCGGTGCCGGCGCCTGCCTGGTGCTGTTGTTGGCCTTGTGCTTCGGCAACATGGGATTGCCACGGTATTTCGCGATGCGCGATCACGCGCAGCAGTTGGATCGCGAGATCCTGGACCTTCAACGGTTGACGAGGACTCTGCGGAGCGATATCGATCGACTGGAACACGATCCGCTCAAGATCGAGCAATTGGCCCGCGAACGATTGGGTTATGTCCGCAAAGGAGAAACGGTGTATCAGTTGATTCCCGAGCAATCGGCGGATCATCCCAGGCCGTGATGTCATGAAATTCGGAACAGTGGCCATCGTCGGTCGTTCGAATGTCGGCAAGTCCACGTTGCTGAACCGGCTGTTGCGCGAAAAGATCGCCATCGTATCCGAGAAGCCCCAGACGACGCGGACAAGGATTCTCGGTGTCGTCCATGCCCCCGGGGCGCAAATCGCCCTCCTGGATACGCCGGGCATTCACAAACCCGAGCACTTGCTGAATCGGCGTATGGTGCGGACGACGCTGGAGACGCTGGAGGAAACGGATCTCCTCTTCGTATTGATGGACGCGACGGGTTTGCCGGGACCGGGCGATCTGCTGGTAATTGATCATGTGAAGTCGGCGGTCAAGAAGCATGTACGGCCCGTCATTCTGGTGCTCAATAAGATCGATCTGGTCAACAAGATGAAGCTTCTCCCCGTGGTTGATACCTATGCGAAGCTCTATCCCTGGACCGAAGTCGTCCCGGTGTCCGCTCAGACCGGAGACAATATCGACCGTTTGCTGCACGTGACGGTTCCGTATTTGCCGGAAGGGGAAGCCGCCTACGATGACGAAACGGTTACGGATCAGTCCATGCGGACATTGGCGGCCGAGTTGATCAGGGAAAAGCTGTTGGGCCGGACCCATGAAGAGGTGCCGTATGCGATCGCCGTGGAGATTGATCAATTCGTCGAAGAGGGAAAGCTGGCCAGGATCAGCGCATCGATATACGTGGAACGTGCGACGCACAAGGCCATCGTGATCGGCAAGCAAGGCGACCGGTTAAAGGCGGTCGGAACTGAAGCGCGCATGGAGATGGAGCGGATATTCGGGATGAAAGTGTTTCTTCAGCTGTGGGTCAAGGTGCGGGAAGCGTGGCGTGAGGATGAACAGGCGCTCGTGCAGTTAGGATACTGACAGATGAGCACTCAGCCGACGGAGAAGCCCGTGGAAATTCGGCCGGAACACCGCCCCCGCGCAGGGGAGCGTGAAATTCTGCGTGATGCGCTCAAAGATCAGGCGGATCGCGGGCAGACCAAGTCCGATATCGTCCTGCTGTCTGTTCAGCGGCTCTTGCGGCGCGGCGCCATCACCAATCTGGCGAAAATGCTGGGCCGGATGCACCCGGCCGATGTCGCGAAGATAATCGTCCATCTCTCCTCGCCGAAAGAAAAGCGCGAAGTCTTCGAGTTGGTTCGCGGAGACGCTAAGCGCGGGCAGGTGCTGTCGGAACTCGACACGGACAGCATCACGCAGGTGCTCGCAGATCTGCTGCAATCGGACATCGCTTGGCTGATCAAGGACTTGGCCCCCGACGACGTGGCTTACATTCTCGGCGTGTTGCCGGAGGAACGGGCGAAAGAAATTCTATCGCTCATGCGGACCGAGGATTCCACGGAAGTCGCCGACATTTTGAAGTATCCGAAGGACACCGCCGGCGGCATCATGACGACGGAGTTCTTCGCGTTGTCGGAGGATGCCACGGCCCAGGATGCGATCCGGCGTCTGCAACAGGCGACCGACGCAGAAATGGTGTTTTACATTTACGTTACGGACAAGGAGGATCACCTCGTCGGCGTGCTGTCGCTGCGCCAACTGCTGACGGTACCGCCCGCGACACCGCTGAAGAATATCGCCACCCGCGACGTGATCAGCGTCTCGGTCGATATGGACCAGGAGGAAGTCGCGCGTCAGGTCGCAAGCTATAACCTGCTGGCCATTCCCGTGGTCGACAAGGACGGAGTGTTGGTGGGGATCATCACCGTCGACGACGTCGTAGACGTTATCCGCGAAGAGGCCACGGAAGACATGCTCAAAATGGCCGGCGCCGTCGAGGAGGAGTCTGTCTCGAAATCCTCCAGCCTGGCGGCGGCGAAAGTGCGACTGCCATGGCTCTTCACCAATCTAGTCGGCAGCCTGCTCTCCGGCGCGATTCTCTGGGAGTTTCGGTATACCATCCAAGAAGTAGTGGCGATCGTAAGCTTCATCCCGGTCATTGCGGCGATGGGCGGTAACGTGGGCTTGCAATCGTCGACGTTGATAATTCGCGGCTTGGCGACGGGGCTGGTCGAGTTAACAGACGTTTGGACGGTATTCTTCCGCGAGGTCAAGATCGGCCTGCTCATGGGCGTGGCTTGCGGTGTAATCTTATCGCTGGTCGGCTGGATTTGGCATCAAGGATTTCTCGGCGTGGTCGTCGGCGCTTCGCTGATCACCGCCTTTCTCGTGTCGACCAGCATGGCAACCTTCATGCCGATCTTTCTGAAGCGGATGGGCGTTGATCCGGCCGTGGCCGCCGGTCCGTTCGTCACTACGGCCAACGACATCACCGGGATTACGATCTATCTGACGCTGGCCACCGTCTTCATGGATTATCTCCGCTAGTGCGCTCTTTCAGGCGCATCGTCATCTCAGTCCACGCATTTTCGGAAGATCTCCGCCATGCCGTTGCTTAAGACGAAAGCGATCACGCTGAAAAGCCGGAAGTGGGGGGAAGCGGACCGGATCGTCACCTTTTACACCAGAGACATCGGGAAAATTCGAGGGGTGGCCAGGGGTGCTCGCCGGCAGAAGAGCCGCATGGGAGCTGCGCTTGAGCCATTGACGATCTGCGAGTTGAATCTGTTCGAGCGATCGGGCGACTCGCTTTATCGCATCACGCAAGTCGATCTTCTCGAGCCGTTTATAAGCTTTCGGGAAAGTCTTGCCCTGATGGCGGCGGCGGCGAGGATGGCGAACGTAGTTGCCGCAGTGACGCCCGACGGGGATCCTGACCCGCACTTGTTTTCGACGCTCGATCAAGGGCTCCACTCGTTGGTCGAGAGTGAGGATCCTTCGCTGACCGCACTCCTTTTCCAGATTCGCCTGCTGGGTTTGACCGGGTTCCGTCCTCAGACGGACCATTGTACGGCCTGCGGCAAGTCGAAAGTCATTCTCCAACCGCGGTTTTCCCCGGCCTCAGGAGGATTGGTCTGTGCGGCTTGCGCGGCGCGCCAGGAGCATCGCTGTCTACCTCTGTCGCGCGGAAGCCTGGCTTTTCTGCAGCAGGCGTTGCGACTGGCGCCGGCGATGGTGACCAGGCTGAAAGCGGCCGGCCAGGTCCGGGCCGAGGTGGAGGGAGCCATTGAAGGATATGTCACGGTGGTCGCGGGGAGGCGGCTTCCGCCGGTCGATTTTCTAGCGCAGCCACTTTAGGGCATGACTGGGAGATCAAGGGAGGGTCGAAATTAACGATGGCACAGGTTGCGCTGGAACCCAAAGACATGTCCTGGGTAGAGAAGGGTGTGTTGGGAATCGAATGGAACGACGGACATCGATCAGTGTATCCCGTCCGGTTTCTCCGCCAACACTGTCCCTGTGCCGCTTGCGTGGATGAATGGACGGGAGAGCGCCGCTTGAAATCCGACGACGTCCCGATGCTCATCATGTTACAGGATATCGAATCGGTAGGACGCTATGCGCTGCAATTCAAGTGGAGCGACGGACATGACACCGGAATTTACTCATATCAACTTCTGCGCCGGTTGTGTCAGTGTGACCTCTGTCAGCCGATTAAACAGGCCGAACCCAAGAGTCGGAGGTTGCTATGAGGCGCCGTAGTGTCGTGAGCGGGATTCTCTGCCTCCTGATGGCCGTGTGTCCGGCTTGCAGCAGCATGCCGTCCCTGGCAGAACAGGAAAGGCATATCCGGGAAAACGACCTGATTCTCCATAAATTGTCGCCACGAGCCTTTGTGGGGGCGTGGGGGATGCCGACTTACCAGCGAGCCGAGTTTATGCAGTTCTTTGTGATGAAGGACCAGTCGCTGATTCCTCGTTCCAGGCTGGCGTTGGGGGAACCTCCACGAGGATGGGAAGTCGGGATCGAGGCCGGTGATGGGTTGTTCCTTGCCTACCCCGATCGCGGCTGGTTGGTCGTCTTTTTCGAAGAGAAACTCGTGTACAAGGAAGCCCTTACGGCGGGTCAGTTGCACGCGCTGGGGCACACTTGGCAACGGGAGGAGAAGTTTAGATCCAAGCTCGAAATTGCTCCTACCCCCTGATACAACCCCAACGCAGGTTTCTTGTGACTCTTCACTCCAACTGGAACCTAATTATCGCGGCGTCCGAAGCCATTCCCTACGCAAAAACGGGCGGTCTGGCCGATGTGACCGGCGCGCTGCCTCAGGAATTTGCCAAGCAGGGCCACGATGTGATCTTGCTCCTTCCAGGCTACCGCTCTATCAGTGAGACGGGCCGACAGTTCCGTCGGATCACAACAATTACGGTGACGGGCTCGAACGGGAAGACCGAGGGAGTCGTGGAAGAGGACACGACTCCCATGGGGGTTCGAGGCGGCAGATTACGTGTTTGGGTCCTCAGGCAGGACGCGTTTTTTGATCGTCCAGGGCTTTATCAGGAACAAGGTAAGGACTATCCTGACAACCTCCAGCGGTTTGTGTGGTTCAGCCGCGGTGTAATCGAAGTGATGGCGTATCTTCGGCGGGAGCATGGGTGGGGGGCCGATCTTCTGCATCTCCATGACTGGCAGACGGCGCTGTGCG
>JBBILH010000059.1:0-20566 GCA_037445005.1 Nitrospira sp. | reverse complement strand
GCGTCGATCCCGCTTCACCTTGAACTGCGGAAAAGGTTACTCGTAAAGCATAAAGCGAGGAAGGAGACGTCGAGAGAACTCCCACGAGTCGGCTGCGGCCTTCCCCGCGGCAGTTGACTCATGGCGCGCCGGGGTTGGGCGGGGGGTAAAACAAAGACCTTTCTGAACAGCCTGAAGGGCCTTTTGACGGCGTTTGAGACCACGGACGGAGCCTCATCTCCGGGCTCGTCTTAGGGTCCGGGAACAAACTGCTAGTGACACGTCGGCTACGAGTATGATACATGTCCATTCTGATTCTACGACCTGCCTCTTGTCCCCATCGTCTAGCCTGGCCTAGGACGCCGGCCTTTCAAGCCGGCAACACGGGTTCGAATCCCGTTGGGGACACCACGCATTACGCCGTGCCCGTCAGCGCCGCCGAGCCGCGCGTCGTTGGGGAGTTTGAGTTTACCTCAGACTGTGGGTACACTTGAACCCATGATCCACCGTTCAACAGGAGGGGGCGAATGGAGCGCATGCGGAACTTCAAGGTGGGAATAACGGCTACTGCCTTAGGCGTACTGCTCTTGGGAGCCTCTCCTCCGGAAGCGCCAAAGAACTCGGCCGCACCCTCAGTCGAAACCGTCAAAGGCAAGGATGGCGCGACAATGGTGCTGATCGATGCCGGACCGTTTGTGATGGGGAGCAACGATGGACTACCCAACGAACGGCCTGAACACAAAGTCGTGCTCGACGCCTACTACATCGATCAGTATGAGGTCACACTCGCGCTCTATCGAAAATTCCTTGAGTCCGGGAAACATGAATCGCCACCGACATGGGATGACGAAGCGGCGACGACGGTGGGCGACCGGCCCGCGATCGGCATGCGATGGCAGGAGGCCGATGCCTACTGCAAGTGGGCGGGGAAACGGCTTCCGACCGAGGCTGAGTGGGAAAAGGCCGCACGAGGAACCGACGGCAGGCGATACCCCTGGGGGCATATGCAACCCTTTGTCGACATCGCCAATTACAATCGGGGGCTTTGGGTAAGCGAGGCCATTACTTTGGTGGCGGTGACTGCCGGTCTCGAGGGTATGAGCGTACGCCATGGATTAAAGGAAGGAGGGAGAAGCCCCTATGGTCTCGCTCACATGGCCGGGAACGCCTCTGAGTGGGTCGCTGATTGGTACGACCGGGAGTACTATCAGAAGAGCCCGGAGAAGAATCCTACCGGCCCTGCCCAGGGAGACAAGCGGGTCTTGCGGGGAGGTTCATGGGCCGATTTGCCTGCGGCTCTTCGGGTGACGGCTCGTTTCTCCGCCGAGCCGGAGTTCGAAGACCGGACGGTAGGATTTCGTTGTGCGATGACTCCGAGCCGGTGAACGGTCGTTGGAGATGCGGCTCCTTCCGCTACTTTCTCCACTTTGATCTGACGGCCTTACCCGCTCTCGTGATCTCGATGTCTGATCGCATGGTCACCCTTCTCATCGTGGCGACGATCGTGCTCGGCTTTTTCTGGGCTTTGCTGAACGTACGGGTAGGACACCCTCCAGCAGATTCTCCGCCCCTGTCCCTGGCGCCTGAGATGATCCCGCTCGTCACTGGAGAGGAACCGATCGCGACGATTTTCACGAAAGCCGGTTGTACCGTTTGCCATACGATTCCCGGGATTGCCGCCGCCGAAGGACGGGTAGGGCCGATGCTGGCGCTCGGTCGTACCGGCCCGGAGCGGCTCCGGGATCCTTTGTACCGGGGTAAAGCGACAACGGTGCATGACTACGTAGTGGAATCGGTCGTCGAGCCAGGCGCGTTCGTTGTCCCTGGCTATCCGGCCAATACGATGCCGACCTGGTACGGGAACAAACTGAGTGCGCTGGCGCTGGAAAAGATTGCCTCCTATCTCGAGCATCAGACGGGTGCCGCCGTTCTTCAGTAGGAAGCGATGGAGCAGCAGAGGGTAGGGGGTATGCGCTTATTTTTTTCGAAAAGGGGAGACGTTGCCCTGCATCCCACCTTGGATTTTGAAGGCGTTCTCGCCGGTTGATGTCGGGCTCTTGTCTAGGAGGGCATTGACGGCATCATCGCCTTTGAGCCCTTCAAGCTTGATCTTAAGGCGCAGATTGTTGGCGCTGTCGGCGTTAATGAGCGCCTGTTCCAGCGATATTTTCCCTTCCTTATAGAGCTGCAATAACACGTAGTCGAATGTCTGACATCCTTCGTCGATCCCCTGTTCCATGGCTTCTTTCAGGGTATCGATCTCCGCTTTCTTGATCAGATCCTTGATTCGCGGCGTATCCATCATGATCTCAAGGGCGGGTACGCGCTTGCCGTCTGTGGAGGGAATCAACCGCTGGGAAATGATGGCCCGCAAGTTGAGGGAGAGTTGCAGGTAGATCTGGGCGTGCCGCTCCACAGGGAAGAAGTTCATGATGCGTTCAATGGCCTGGTTAGCGTTGTTCGAGTGCAGCGTTCCGATGCAGAGATGTCCCGTCTCGGCAAAAGTAATGGCGGCTTCCATGGTTTCGGTGTCTCTGATTTCACCGATTAGGATCACGTCCGGAGCCTGTCGCAGGGTGTTCTTGAGCGCGTTCTGGAATGAGAGTGTGTCGAAGCCGACTTCCCGCTGCGTGATGAGCGACTTTTTGTGGTTGTGGACGAATTCGATCGGGTCTTCGACAGTGACGATGTGGCCCGGATGCACGTTGTTGCGGTGATCGATCATCGCCGCTAGACTGGTCGACTTTCCTGACCCAGTGGCGCCGACGACTAGAACTAGGCCGCGCTTGGTCATTGCGATGTCTTTTATGATCTGGGGAAGCCGGAGCTCTTCCACTGTCTGGATCTCGGCTTTGATATGGCGGAAGACGAGCCCCACATTGCCACGCTGGCGGAAGATGTTCACGCGGAACCGTCCTAGCTCCTTGTAATAAAGAGCCAGATTCATCTCCATCTTCTCTTCAAATTCCCCCCGCTGTTGGCCGCGCATCAGGGCCAAAGCCAGGGCTTCAAGCTGCTCGTTGGTGAACGGCGGCATATTAGCCGGAGTGGTCGATCCATGAACGCGATAGGTCGGAGGCGCGTCGACGGTCAGGTACATGTCCGACGCTTCCTGATCAACCATCACTTTGAGCAACGTCCGAACGTCCATGTGGCTCCTCGTTTCCGATCTTGAGTGAAACTACGCTGCGCCGCTCAACACACCGCCGCCGAACAAGTTCGGGTTCATGCTGCGGGATTGGGCTTCGGCCTTTGTGACGACGCCGCGAGTCGCCAAATCCGTCAACGCCATGTCCATTGTCTGCATGCCGTCTTTCTGGCTGGCCTGCATGATGCCGGGAATCTGGTGGAGTTTGGCTTCTCGGATGAGATTGCGGATCGCGGTTGTGGCGACCATGATTTCCAGCGCCGCAACCCGGCCGCCGGCCTTTTTTTTGAGCAGCGTCTGTGTGATGACTGCTTCAAGCGCCTCGGAAAGTTGTGTTCGAATCTGCGCCTGCTGTGCCGGGGGAAATGCGTCGATGATGCGGTCGATGGTTTTTGGCGCGCTGGATGTGTGCAATGTGCCGAATACCAGGTGACCGGTTTCAGCGGCCGTCAGGGCCAGCTGGATGGTTTCAAGGTCGCGCATTTCTCCGACGAGGACGATGTCGGGATCTTCACGGAGGGCGGACTTCAACGCGTTGGCAAACGAGAGCGTGTGGACGCCGAGCTCACGCTGGTTCACCAGGCATTTTTTCGATTTATGAACAAACTCGATCGGGTCCTCGATCGTAATGATATGGCCCTCGAAAGTGTTGTTCAGATAGTCGACCATTGAGGCCAGCGTCGTCGATTTACCCGAGCCGGTCGGCCCGGTCACGAGGATCAGCCCCTTTTCCTTGTCGCAAAGTTGACGAAGGATCGGAGGCATGCCGAGCTTTTCCATGGGGATGATTTCGGTGGGGATGTTCCGGAACACGGCCCCCAGGCCGCGGTTCTGGACGAACACGTTCACACGAAATCGAGCGATGTCGCCGAGCTCGAAGGAGAAGTCGCATTCGCGTTTCTCCTCGAAAGTCTTGCGTTGCGCGTCACTCATCATGTCGTAAATGAGCGCATGCGTTTCTTCCGAGGTCAGCGGAGGATGATCAAGCTTTTTTAGGTCGCCATGGAGGCGAATCATCGGGGGTTCGCCGGCGCTTATGTGGCAATCCGAGGCCCCTTCCTTCGCGGAAAACGTCAACAGCTTCGAGATGTCCATGAATCCCGCTCCTCCAATGGAATAATGAAAACCGACAGGGTGGTTATGAAGCCATGGAGGTCATGATGCCATAGGGATGCGGGAATGCAAGAAATTCAAGGGAATATGCCGGAGGATGTCGATGAGAGATTGAAGAAATGTGAATTAGAGCACGCCGGTAGCTTCCCCGGCTCGCCGGAAGGCCTCGATGGCTTCGTCGATCTGTGCGATCGAGTGTTCGGAGGTCACGGTGACACGTATGCGACTAGTTGAGTCAGGGACAGTCGGTGGGCGGATCGCGGGCGCGAAGACGCCGTGCTTACGAAGCTGCCCGGCGAACGCCACGGCCTTGGCGGCATCGCCGATAAGGATCGGAATGATCGGACTCGTGCTGGCAGGAATCGAAAATCCGTGGGCGCGTAACCCAGCGAACAACCGGTCTCTGTTGCTCCAGAGACGCGCGCGTCGTTCAGGTTCGCGCTGTACGATCTTGAGCGCGGCCGTCACGGCTCGGGCCGAGCCGGGAGTCGGGGCGGTGGTAAAGATGAAGGACCGGCAGGCGTTCATAAGGTAGTCCCTGATCGAGCTAGACCCCGCGATATACCCGCCGGTGCTGCCGAGGGCCTTGCTGAGCGTTCCCATATGGAACGGGATTTCGGTATCGAGCTTAAAATGCTCGATCGTGCCTCGTCCGTTCTTGCCCATAACTCCGGTTCCGTGCGCGTCGTCCACGTACAGGTCCGCCCCGTAGGCACGACCTAATCTCACGAGTTCCGGGAGCGGGGCTAGGTCACCGTCCATGCTGAATACGCCGTCGGTGACGATCAAGGTCTTGCTTGGTCTGCCTCGCCGGGCGAGCAGGGATTCAAGATGTTCCAGATCACAGTGGCGGTACACACGAAAGTCGGCCCCGCTGAGACGGCAGCCGTCGATGAGGCTGGCGTGACATAGGCGGTCGGCGAGAATCAAGCCTCCTTTGCCGATCAAGGCGGGAATCGTGCCGACGTTGGCGAGGTATCCTGACCCGAAAGTAATGGCGGCGGCGGTGGCTTTGAAACGAGCGAGGGCCTGCTCCATTTCTTCGTGCGGTGGAAGGGAACCAGACACAAGTCTCGCCGCGCCGGCACCGGCACCATATGTCTTGGTAGCTTCCACGGCTGCTTGCACCACATCGGGGTTACCGGCAAGGCCAAGATAGTCGTTCGAAGCGAACAAGAGCATGGGGCGACCGTCGATCTCGACGAGCGGACCTGTCCTGGACTCCACCGTCGTGAGATGACGCCGGAGGTGGCGAGAGTCAATGTCACTGAGTTGCTTCTTGAACATGCGAACGCTTCCCTTGTCCGGTACCGTCTCAGGAACCGCAGCAGCTCGTGTGCATAGCGGTCTCGGCTGATTGACAAAGCCGCAAAGACATTAGTATAAGGCGAGCGGACAGACGGAGGAAATGGGTCGCATCGATGGCGCTCCTTTTTAGGGAATGACCTACCGCATTAAGGTTCCGGCCAAGACGTTGCAGGTCGACGAGGCGCACTTCATGAGCGGCGTGGAGCATGGTCTCGTCCGGCTTCAGGAATACCGTCGCCCGCTCCTGGTCGGTATGGCCGTGCTGATGCTCGCGGTGGCCGTCGTCGGCGGCGTGTTCTGGATGGACCGTCAGGCCTCTCTCAAGGCGCAGGATCTTGAACGTGAGGCGACCCGTATGTTTCTGTCGCGGCCAACCGGCGATCCTAAGAAGGCCGATGAATTATTGAAAAAAGCGATCGGCCAATATCGGCAGGTGTTGGAGCAATATCCAAGGAGTCCTACTGCACCGTTGGCCCAGTTTCATCTTGGCAATGCCTTGGTCCAGGCGAACGATCTGCCAGGGGCGATCGAAGCCTACCAAAAATACGTCGTGCTATATGGGGCGCAGCCTTCAATGGTTGGGCTGGTCCAGCAGCGGCTTGCTTATGCATACCTTCTAAAAGGTGACCGCGATCAAGCCATCAAAGCATTCACGACGATTCTGGAAATGCCGGGTGCTCTGAATAAGGATCAGGCTCTCTTTGAGCTGGCCAGAATGGAAGAATCTCAATCGAGACCGGAAGGAGCGCTGGCGCATTATCAAGAACTAATCAAGTCCTATCCCAATTCCCCCTACACAAACGAAGCGATGCTCCGCACGAAGATTCTCAACCCCGAGAAGGCGTCGGGATCTCCGCCAGCGCCTGCGGCCCCTCCGACTGAATCCCCAAAGAAGAAAGATGCTTCCTCGAAGGCGGGAACAGCAAAACCGTAGCGGATTCTTCAGTTCAGAGACTGAACACCTTACTGAAGAAACGCGGATTCTACTCGGAAAAGCTCGTTTCAGCGGCTGATGACCAAGAAGTCTCCGGGGCGGATAGTGGGGCTTGTCAGGCTATTTCTGGACTTGAGGGTTTTTAGGGGGATGCGGAATCGTCTTGAGACTTTCTCAAGCGTGTCGCCTACCCGAACCTTGTACCATCGTGATGTGCCGGCCGTTGCGAATTGAGCTCTGGGCTGTGCGGCGGGGAATTTATGGCTCGGAATTCGATCGAGCATCTGTTCGACCTTCGTTTTGGCTCCTACCGGTACTTTGAGATGGTACAATTCGCCTCCGGGAGGGGTAGCGTCTCGGCGAAGTTCAGGGTTCAGAAGTCGCAGCTCTTCGTAGGGGATTCCGGTAATGTTCGCGATAGCATGGAAGTGCAGGGGTCTGTTGACGACGACTTCTTCAAACTGGTGAGGTTCGCTCGGCTCCTGAGAAAAACCATACCGGTCCGGATTCTTGGCGATGATGGTGGCGGCCATGAATCTCGGGACATACTCTTTCGTTTCCCGCCGGATCAAACGGGTTTTTGATATTTCAGAAAAACTCTCGGCTTGCGCCTTCTGGAGTGCGCGCATAACCTTCCCTTCGCCCGCATTGTACGCGGCCATGGCAAGGGGCCACGCTCCGAACAGGTCATACAAGTCGCGGAGGTATCGAGCTGCCGCGACCGTGGACTTGATCGGATCGCGTCTCTCGTCAACATAGGAATCGACACGCAGGCCGTATACCTTTGCCGTACCTTTCATGAACTGCCAAGGACCGGTCGCTTTGGCTCGCGAGTAGGCATAAGGGTTAAATCCACTCTCAACCAAAGATAGGAAGACTAGATCGCTGGGGAGATGAAACTCCGCGAAGATATTTTCAACCAGTGGACGGTAGCGGCTGAGTCGGAGCAGCCATTGCTCAAAGCGGTTGTGAATCGACGTGTTGAAATACCGGATGTGGGATTGGACAGAGGAATCGAGTACGATCGGGACATTGTACTCCGATGGTTCCGATCCGCTCTGTCCCTCTGGAGGTTGTGCCAGCTCAGCCGGAGGATTCAATAGATCGCCGAATCTTGCGGTCTCAGAATTGCGCGGCAAGATGGGAGTCAGGAGGTCCTCTGCTCGGGGAACGATGCTGTCGTTCATCGAGGGGCCAACCTTTTCCTCGGCCGGGCCTTCGGTGTCCACCGGCACTAGATTCGCATCCGGTTCATCCGCCGGGTCGATGGCTTGCTCCTCTGTGGCAACAAGAGTACCGGTGGCTTCATTCGACGGGTCGGCCTGAGGTTCAGCCCAGGCGGTCGTCGAGGATATTGGAGAAAATATTATCCCCACAAAGGCCATAATGACAGCCGATGCTATAACTCTTTGCCGGCAAACGGCCGACTGGTGATCTGATGAGCTAGTTTTCCACATGTGTGATCGTAGACTATCGACGAAGCGAAAACTTGTCAAGAATTTGGATTGGGAAGGCGCACCCATCTTTGGTGGGAGATCCTTTCGGTCGGGCACCTTCAGATCGAAGGAGACTTACTCGATCGAGACTTCGGTCGTCGAAATTCCCCGCTTCGATGCCTCGTTGCCTTGACACTCTTCCAAGGGCAATGCTATCGTCCGACCTCCCCAAAGACCGGTTCGTTTGCATCCATCCGAGGAGGATTCTTCAATGATCAAGCGGTATTTGCTCGCCCCAGGCCCGACCCCTGTGCCGCCGGAAGTGCTGTTGGCCATGGCGCGGCCAATGATTCATCACCGTGCCCCGGAATTCGATCCAATCTTTGCCGACGTGCGGGAAGGTTTGAAGTGGTTGTTCCAGACCAGACACGACGTCCTCATGTTGGCGGCGTCCGGAACGGGAGGCATGGAAGGGGCCGTTTCTAACTTTCTGTCTCCGGGCGACAAGGCGCTCTATGTGAACGGGGGGAAATTCGGTGAGCGGTGGGGCAAGATCTGCAAGGCTTTCGGCGTTCAGGCAACAGAGATCAAGGTCGAATGGGGCCAGGCGGTCAAGCCTCAGCAGATTGCCGATGCGTTGAAGAAAGATCCAACCATTAAAGCGGTTTATGTCCAAGCGAGCGAGACCTCGACCGGGGTATCCCACGACGTCAAGGCGTTAGGGGAGATTGTCAAAGGCTATGAGAATACCATTTTGATTGTCGATGCCATCACGGCCCTCGGGGTGTACGACATCAAGACAGATGTCTGGGGACTCGATGTGGTGATTACTGGTTCCCAGAAGGCGCTTATGTTGCCGCCCGGGATGGCTTTCGTCAGCGTCAGCGATAAGGCATGGGCGTTGGCAGACAAGGCCAAGAATGCCGCCTTCTATTTCAATTTCAAGAAGGAACGGGAGAATCAAGCCAAGAACCAGACGGCATTCACGCCCACGGTTTCTCTTATTATCGGATTGCAGGAAGTTTTCAGGATGATGAAGGCCGAGGGCCTGGAAAACATGTTCGCCAGGCAAGGTCAGTTGGCCAACGCGATGCGGGAAGGGATGAAAGCGGCGGGGCTCGCGCTGTTTCCGAAAGAATCGCCCAGCGACGCCTTGACGACCGTATGCGCGCCTGAGGGAGTGGATGGACAGGCAGTGTACAAGAACCTGCGTGTCAAGTATGGAATTACGGCTGCAGGGGGGCAGGACCATCTGAAGGGGAAGATCTTCAGACTCTCGCACATGGGGTATTCGGATCGGTTTGATGTGATCACGGCAGTGGCTGCAACCGAGATGGTCTTGAAGGGACTCGGGCACTCCGTCAAGCTTGGGAACGGTGTGGCAAGAGCGCAAGAACTTTTGATGGCGAAATAGGCGGGTCCTATATGAAGATTCTGATCAGCGATAGCTTATCCAAACAAGGAGTTGAACAGCTCCAAAAGGCCGGGTTCACGGTCGTCGTGAAGTCCAAAATGCCGAAGGAGGAGTTGTTCAAAGAAATTAGGGATGCCGACGGGCTCATTGTACGGTCCGGCACGAAAGTAACGGCGGAACTAATTGCCGCAGCAGAAAAGCTCAAGGTGGTCGGACGGGCCGGGTCTGGTTTGGACAATGTCGATACGCCGGCAGCCACGAAGCGCGGCATTGTCGTAATGAACACGCCGGGGGGCAACACGGTTACGACGGCCGAGCACACCATGTCGATGATCTGCGCGATGAGCAGGCGGATTCCGCAAGCGACGGCGTCGGTAAAGGCTGGCAAGTGGGAAAAAGACAAATTCATGGGTGTCGAACTCTACAACAAAGTGCTTGGCATTGTTGGAGTCGGCCAGATCGGGGGACACTTGACCAAGTTGGCTCAGGGGATCGGGATGAGAGTCATTGCCTACGATCCCTATCTGGCGGCGGAGCGCGCGGAAAAAATGGGCGTTGCGATGATGGAACTAGCTGCTCTCTTCAAACAGGCCGACATCATTTCGGTGCACACCCCCTTGACCCCGGAGACTAAGGGCATCATCAATGCTCAGGCCATTGCGACGATGAAGCCTGGTGTGATGATCGTGAATTGCGCCCGCGGCGGGATTATCAACGAAGGGGACCTGGTCGAGGCGCTAAAGAGTAAGAAGGTAGCGGCGGCTGCCTTCGATGTATTCGAAGAAGAACCCGTCAAGGCGGACAACCCCTTGTTGGCGCTCGACAACTTCATTTGTACGCCCCACATCGGGGCCCAAACCACTGAGGCGCAGGAGAACGTTGCGGTCGGAATTGCCGAGCAAATCGTCGATTATTTCACCAAGGGAATCGCCCGTGGTGCCGTCAACATTCCGTCGGTATCGCCGGAATTGCTTCCGAGGCTCCAGCCGTATCTGTCCCTTGGGGAGCAGCTTGGAAAGCTGCAGACACAGCTTTGTGAGGGCGGTATCGAGCATGTCACGGTGGAGTATAGCGGGGAGGTGGCGGGGCTGTCCGTTGCGCCGTTGACGATTGCCGTCCTGAAGGGGATTCTTACCCCTATCATGGAAGCGCCGGTCAACTACGTTAATGCGCCTATCGTCGCGAAAGAACGAGGAATCGAGGTGAAAGAAGTTAGAAGTTCCGATGCGGGAGATTTCACAAGCTTGATTCGCGTGCGTGTCGAGGCGGGGAAGAAGTCTCACCAGGTTGCCGGCACGCTGTACCACAAGAAGGATCCGCGGGTTGTGGAAATCGATCAGTTCAAAGTCGAGGTTGTGCCTGAAGGACATATGCTTTTCATTCACAACATTGACCGGCCCGGCGTCATCGGAATGGTCGGAAAAGTGTTGGGCGATAGCAACATCAATATCGTCCGTATGCAGTGTGCGTTGGAAAAGCGTGGTGGAAATGCGCTGCTGATTATCGGGTCCGATCAGACGTTTCCGGCCTCAGTGCTGAAAACGATCAAGGGCAGTAAAGACATTCTCTCGGTGAAGATCGCGGCGCTGTCCTAGCGCGCATTACTCATGACGGTTCGTGGCGAAATCCCGGTACAACGTATCTCGTGAAAGGTATTTCGTCTTCGAATTTAGCCACTTCACACTTCACGAATGACGAGCGACGAATCCGCGATTACAGTAGAAGCATTCATGACTAGTGCGCGCTAGTACGGGTCAACTCTAATCGTCCGCTCCGCCTATCGGTCTACTATGCCTGCTGCCTCTCCGAAGTCCCGCCAATCCTCAGCCCACACTGTACCGTCTCGAGAGCGGTCGCTCATTCCTGTGGGCGTGGCGACCATTCTGCCCCATGCGGCCAGCCAGGTTCGTCATCTCGAAACGAAGCTTCTCGGCGCGATCGGTCGATGGGGCTACGATGAGATCATTCTCCCGACCTTTGAATACTTGGATGTGCTGGCCCCGGGGTTGGAAGCCGAACTACTCGAGACTTGTTATCAGTTCGTCGACCGGACGACCGGTCGCACGTTACTCTTGCGTCCTGATGCCACTGCGCAAGTAGCTAGGACGATCGCCATGGGATTGACCGGCGACAGGTTCCCGCAACGGTTTTTCGTTACGAACCGGAGCATGCGGGACGGGGGCGGGAGATTTTTCAAGTCGGGGCGGAATTGGTCGGTGTCGACGATGTGGCCGGCGACTTCGAAATTGTGTCAGCACTGGTCGAATGTCTCAGAGCGACGGGTCTTGATTCCTTTACGATTGCCCTTGGTCATGTCGGCTTTGTCAAAGGGCTTTTGATGAAATCGGGATTATCCCTGCAGGGACAGAAGCGAGCCGAGCAGGCGGCAGCCCGCAAGGATCTCCCGCGGCTGGAGGAGATTCTGGCCGGTGAGCGTATTGCCAAGTCGGTGGCGAGGGCAATTCGAGAGGCTCCGGAACTTGCTGGGCGCGAAGAGGTCCTCAATCGAGGCCGGGCTCTGGCTGCTGGCAACCCTTCATTACTGGCGCCGATTGACCGGCTCGCGCAGCTCTATCACATGTTGTGCGCAGGAGGGTGCAGGGATTCACTCCTCTTGGACCTTGGGGAATTCCGTGGATTCGACTACTATGATGGAGTCGTCTTTGATGTGTATGCGGAGGGGCTCGGGGCGGAACTGGGAGGGGGCGGACGGTACGATCATTTGATCGGCCGTTTCGGAAAGCAACTTCCTTCCACGGGTTTTGCGATTGATGTGGACCGCTTGTTCCGGGCGGTACGATTTCCGGAAGCGCCAAACAATCTTGCTGCCCTCGATTATCTGGTGGTCGGTCCACGTCGTGCCGTATCCAAGATCGGTCGCGTGGCAAGTGTGCTTCGGAAGGGAAACCTGCGCGTGGCGCAGCAAACGGTCAGGGGCGGTGATGACGCGCTGTTGGAACAGGCAAGTTCTGCCGGTCGGGCTCAACGGAGCAAGATGATTGTGGTCGTCGGGGCACCAGGGCTTACCGCTGATGACGTCATGATAGGGCTGACGAGGCCGATGATGGGCGATGTACGCGGGAACGGCCGAGCGGCTTGTACGAGTTTCAAGCGGCTAGCATTGGGCGCAGTATTGGATAGTGTGGGCTCATCGAGTGGTAAAACGAGGAGGTCGACGTGAAACCCATTTCTGATGTCGACCTCTCGCAGCCAAAGCTCCCTCCACAAAATGTGGAGGCGGAACAGTCTGTGTTGGGAGCCGTGTTGCTAGACAATCAAGCCATGGCCAAGGCCATGGAGTTGGTGACGGAGGAAGATTTCTATCGCACGGCCCATCGAAGAATTTATCAGGCCATGCTGGAGCTGTCAGAGACCGGAGAAGTGATCGATCAGATCACCCTGACCGAGCGATTGAAGGCCAGAGGGGAATTGGAAGCTGTGGGAGGGGCCTCCTACCTGGCCGAATTGGTCCAAATCGTTCCCAGTTCCGCGAACGTCCGGTACCACAGCAAAATCGTCAAGGACAAGGCGTTGCTCAGAGAGCTGATTCACACATCGACAGAAGTGCTGACGCGCGGGTATGAGGGGACGGCTCCGATCGACGAATTGCTCGACTTCGCCGAGCGGTCGGTATTCAGTATCGCGCAAGGGAAGCTGGATCGTTCGTTCAGTCCTATTAATCATATCATCAAAGAAAGTCTTGATCTTGTCGACAAGTTGTCGAAACGGAAAGAGCACGTCACTGGGGTTCCCACAGGGTACTATGACCTAGACGACATCACGGCAGGTCTCCAACCGTCCGATCTGGTGGTAATTGCGGGACGTCCGAGTATGGGAAAGACGAGTCTCGTTCTTGGGATGGCCGCCCATGCGGCACTACACGCGGGATCATCGGTAGGGATCTTCAGCCTCGAAATGTCGAAGCCTCAGATCGTCCTGCGAATGTTAAGCTCGGAAGCTCGAGTCGATTCCCACGCGCTTCGCACCGGCAAACTGCAGAAGGAAGATTGGTGGCGTCTGGCTGAGGCGGCTGGCCGGCTTGAACAGGCGCCCATCTATATTGATGATACCGGTGGTATCACCGTCCAGCAGATGCGAGGGAAGGCCCGGAGGCTCAAAGCCGAACGGGGACTCGACTTATTGATCGTAGATTATCTCCAACTGATGCAGGGCCGGAGCGATGCGGAGTCACGCCAACAAGAGATCTCCGATATCTCTCGGTCCTTGAAGGCTCTTGCTAAAGAGCTGAATGTCCCGGTGGTGGCGCTCTCGCAGTTGAGCCGGGCCGTGGAGGCCCGAAAGCCGCCGATCCCCATGTTGGCGGACTTGCGCGAGAGCGGGGCCATCGAACAGGATGCCGACGTTGTGATGTTCATTTACCGTGAGGAGGTTTACGATCAAAACTCCGAAAGGAAAGGCATTGCGGATATCCTCGTCAGCAAACACCGAAATGGCCCCATCGGGAAAAAGGAGCTATTCTTCCACGATCGGTTTGCAAAATTTGAAAGCCTCGACAATCGCGAAGACGTTTGACCCTGCCCCAATCGCTTCGTATAATCTGTGAGTGTCGGCTTTGATTCCATTCAACTGCCGGCCTCCGGGAAACATGTCGCTGCTGCATCGAACAATCACAAGCGGGCTGAAGAGGGTACTCCACGCCGCTATAGCCTTTCTTCTCCTCCCTCTGCTCGTTGCCTGCGGAACCTCATCTAAACCTCTTGCACATGCCGCTTCCGTGTCAACGGTTGAAAAAGTCGCTCCTCCCGCGCATCCGACGGATCCCAATGCCGCCTATCATTTCATGTTAGGATATCAGGCAGAACTGACACAGGACACGGAGAAGGCCCTTAAGGAATATCAATCGGCGCTTAAATTCGACCCGTCGTCTCAATCGGTAAAGGGTCGGCTGGCCGGTCTCCATTTCTCGCTCGGTGATACACCCAACGCCCTCCGGTATGCGGACGAAATCGCCGGCAGCCCCACGCAAGATGTTCGCCTGCTGACGCAGATGGCCGGCATCTTTGCCAGCGCAGGCCAAGCGGAGCGGGCGATCTCTTTGCTGAATAGAGCGATCGAGCAGGAGTCTGAGTCAAGCGACCCCTACTTTGCCAAGGGGCTATTATTGTTGAATTTGAAACGTACGAATGAAGCGGAGCAGGCCATGCAAGCCGGCCTCTCCAAGACCCCTGATTCCGCGGTCGGTCACTACCACCTAGGCCGAGTCTTCCTGGAATCGGGAAAGCAACAGGAGGCCCTGGCGAGTTTTGAGCGTGCTATGATTGCGAACCCTGCATTTGAGCCGGCGTATTTGGCTGTGGCGACCGTCTATGAATCGCGTCGAGATAAAGAACTTGCCATAGGGGTGCTGAAAAAATATCTGCATAGCGTCAATTCGAACAATCGTGATATTCGACACCATCTTGTTCGTCTCCTCCTTGAATCCAAGGACTACCAAGGGGCTATGGCTGAACTTGAGACCTTGATTGCAGATGATCCGACCGACTTGGACGCGCAGCTCCGTGTGGCATTGATCTATGGAGAGCAGAAGGAATACGGCAGGGCGATCAACCGCGTTACGGAGATCCTGAAATCCCGCCCAGCCGAATTAAAGGTAAGAGACTATCTTGGCTATCTGTACGAAGAGTCGAAAGATACCAAAAATGCGCTCGAGACGTACAAATTCAACGTGCAACTCGAACCGTCATTTTTCGAGGGGCATCTCCATCTCGGCGTGCTCCAATACCGGCTCAAGCAGTTTCCCGAGGCAATTGAGCATTTGAGCCGGGCGGTTTCGCTCAATCCTAAACAGCCTGAATCCCATATCGTCCTTGGGTTGGCGTATCTGCAGGGAGAGCAATACGAGAAGTCTGCGGAGGCCTTCGAGGAGGGCATCCGACACAATCCGAATAATGCAGACCTACATTTTAATCTAGGGACCGCTTACGACAAGCTGAACAGATTTGACGACGTTGTCCGGGTCATGGAAACAGCGATCAAATTAGATCCCCATCATGCCGACGCCCTGAACTACCTTGGTTACAGTTATGCCGAACGGGGAGTCAGGATTGAACAGGCACTATCTCTTACGAAGCAGGCTGTGGCCTTAAAACCGGAGAATGGATATTACGTCGATAGTTTGGGATGGGCTTTTTTCAAGTCCGGATTGCTGTCAGAGGCTTTGACGGAGATCAAGCGGGCTGCCACGCTGGTCGGAGATGATCCGGTGATCTATGAGCATCTTGGGGACATTTACGCTAAGCAGCAGCGTCTTTCCGAAGCACGTGAGGCATGGCTCCACGCGCTAGAGCTCGATCCGTCAAACCACAAACTAATGGAGAGATTTCGTGAACACGGCATGATTGATCCTGCAAGCGAAGACCGTATCCAACAGGCTAGGCGTCGAGTATCCGGTCAGATACAGCCTCCAACCCCCTAACAAATTCCCTGTGCAGCCGATTTCCTAAGCCTAGTATCAAGGTTCAGTTTCTGGCCCCCGTAGTCCCTCCACCAAAACGCGAATTTGTTCTTCACTCATGATCTTCCTAAGGTCTGAGATCCTCGGTAGTATATTGCCGAATACTTGCATATTCCACATTGCTGAGGGTCTCCCCGATCGGTTCGATAGGAACGTCAGGGTGACAAATATTGGCATGTGAGAGCGAAAGAGGGAAAGGCCTTCCGACATTCTGGAAATACGATCGAGACTTATACTCACGCAGGTCGTTGGAAACATTGGCGTTTTCTATAGCACTGTCCTTGAGGCAGCAGCCGGCATTGAACCTGCTAACACTCCAGGCCAGACGTGAGGCTGGCACCGAAATAGAGTGTGCAAGGGACAAAGGGCGAGCCAGTGAACCATCAACAAGGAGGAGCAGCAATGTGTAAGCAGTTGAAGGGGCAAAAGGGTTTTACCCTGATTGAGTTGATGATCGTCGTGGCGATCATCGGTATCTTGGCGGCCATCGCCATCCCGAACTTCTTGGCGTATCAGGCCCGGTCGCGCCAGGCGGAAGCGCGGACGAACTTGGGCGCCATTTTCGTGTCGGAAGTGGCGTTCTTCGGCGAGAACAACCGGTACTCGGATTTTGCCACCATCGGCTATACGCTGGCCGGCGCATCAAACCGATACACCTATCGGAGCCCGAACGCGGCTGGTACTGGTGCAAGCTCCGAGGCTCAAGGTGCGGATCGTTATAACACCTTGGCCGGCTCGCAAAACGCCGGAGGAACGAACGATGCAGATCCGGCCGGTACGGTGCTTTCGGCGGCACAGCTGCCTGCGGCCGGTGCGGCCGGTCAGTTCACCGCGACAGCGTCAGGAAACGTCGATGGCGACGCGACAGTGGATCACTGGTATGTGAACGACGTCAAGCAGATTCTCAACGATCGTAACGACGTCACCGGCTAGACGATAGTCTCGTCGTCGTAGCTCATGAGTGGGGAGAGAGAGCTCTCCCCACTCTGTGTTTTTTCTCCCCCTCTCTTTTCTGATGTGATAGAGATGACTAGTGAAGTCGGAAGCGGCATCCTCTCCCATTAGCAGCATCCAACGAACTCCTCACGAATTCACAGAGAGCGCGGCATGGTTCTATCTGCGTGATTCGTTTCTCTGGATCGCTTTAGTCATTGCCGTGCTAGTCTTTTCACCAATATTAGAGGGCGGAACGACGCATATTGCTGTGATGATCATCAGGCTCTTGATTCTCGCCTTGGCGGGCGTGGCCCTACATCATATTCACCGCCACGGCCTGCCGGTTTTTGCCCCACGTGCTCTTGCGGTGCCCATTCTTTCTTACTTGATATGGTCCTGCTGGTCTGTCGGATTCTCACCCTATGTCCACCACAGCGCCCAGTGGTTGGCCGTCTATGTCAGTTACACGATGTTCCTGTATTTACTTGTCTTTTTCATTTCTCGATGGGAGCATATCCTGTGTGTACTTTGGGTTTTCCCGGCAATGGCATTCTTTCAGGCATGTCTCGGTGCTGTTCAGTCCTGGGGAGGCGCTCTTCGACCCAGCGGCACATTCTTTAATCCGAACTTCTTGGCTGGGTATTTGATCATCGCTTGGGTCATGGCTCTCTCCTATCTTGTCCATCAGCCGGTACAGCGGATGCTAATGCTGTCTCGGGGCAAGCAAGTCATGGTTTTTTCATCGTGGCCCAAATTCCTGCTGGCCGTTTGCGCATTCGCCGCCTTGGGCATAGCTATACTGGAGACGGCCTCGAGGGGCGCGTTGGTTGCCGCTGCTGTCGGCAGCTCCTTAGTGATCGGTGCGCGATTCGGCGCTCAGCGCGTCGCTGTCCTCTTGGGATTCGGTCTAGCTGCTGTTCTTCTAATACCCAATCCGCTTCAGGAGAGAATCTACTCGGAACATGCTTCCAATCCTCTGACCTATGCCCGATGGGAGATGTGGCGAAGCGCGCTGCAGATCGTGATGGAGCATCCTTTGGGGATCGGGCTTGGGCTGTATCAGTATATCTACCCGCAGTATGCGTTTCCTGTCGAATCCCAGATTGCACGATATGGGACAGTAGCGCAAACTCCTCACAGTGAATATCTTCAAATCGCCGTTGAATTGGGTGTTCCAGGTTTGCTGATAGTCGGATGGGGGCTGTATCAGGTCGGGAGGCAAATTCGAGCCGCTCTGGGCCAACGGCTCCGCCGTCTTCATCGTTTGGCGGTGGTTGGTGCTTCGGGAGCGGTCGGAAGTCTTCTCGTTCATGCCGCCATCGATTCGAATCTCCACGAACCGGCTCTTGCTCTTGCACTTGCCGCATGCGTAGCTGTCCTCGTGACGTCGACAGCGTTAAGTCAGAATGCCGTCGATGTTCGGTCGCCCGTCCCACATGCGTACCGCTCAGTAGGAATGACAATTGCGTTTGTCATGCTCGCGCTGATGACGCTGTTTGTCGTCCGACTCGGGATTGCCTGGACCTACTATGAAAAAGGAAATGAATTGAACCGTGCCGGCGACTGGGTGGGGGCCGCAAATTACTACGACTCGGCTGTTGAATTGGACCCAGGGAAATCGCTTTATCATAGTGCGCTCGCGGCCGTGAGGTTCAAGCAATTTGAGCGGAGTCAAGATCTCAAGCATATAGTGGTGGCGGTCCAGCAATTGACTGAGGCATTCAGGCTGAACCCACTAGATGGTCGCTTGGCGGGTTTGCTTGGGAAGGTCTATGCAAGGCTGAGTTCGGTTGCTGATTTGGGTAAAGAAGAACAGCGAGCGGCTCTTCTCTCGGCGGAGAAGGCTTATGAGCGGGCCACGATTCTCGAACCGTTTAACGTTGCTCATCATTGGGAATTGGGCCAGGTATATCTCAGATTGGATAACGACCGGGCGGGGGAAGCCTCCATCAAACGGGCAGCCGAGTTAGAACCCAATTTCCTGCGCGCCCGCGAGTGGATCGCAAGATTGTACCTTTCTCGCGGAGAGCTGTCTCGGGCGCAGGAGGAATACAGTCAGATTAGAGCGCGCCAAGAGCGGTATCTGCGGTTTGCGACATCCCTGCTGGAGAAAGAATTTCTGGTAGCCGATTCTGAAGCTTTGAGAGCGGCGATTTCTCAGGCAAGGGGGGGGACGTGATCGGCAGTTGGAGGACGTGGAGCCTGAAGGTGATGGGCATTCTTTTATTGGCCGGAGCTGTCACAACCGCGTCGATTTTGGCCGAACAGTTGCGTCCCAGGGGGAACCGGTTTGAGGAATTGTCCTACCTTCCCAAGGGGGAACATCTCAAGGTCGCGGTGCTTGGCTACCGCCACATTGCAGCCGATCTCATCTGGATGAAAGCGGTGCAATATTTTGGCGACATGAAGCAAACGACGAACGGGTTCATGTGGGCATATCACGCCACGGATGTCGTCACGGACTTGGATCCAGATTTCGTGCTGGCCTATCAGGCTGGAGGGACGATTCTCGGCGTGTGGTCTGGCCTGATGGAGGAAAGCATCGCGCTACTACAGAAGGGAATGCGCCACCGACCGAACGATTGGCGGTTCCCCTTTCTCATCGGGTACGACTACTTCTATGAATTATGCGACGCCTCTAACGGAGCAAAATACTTCCAGCAGGCGGCGATGCTTCCAGGGGCTCCTCCATATCTTCCTCAGTTGGCGGCCAGACTTGCTGCGGAATCGGGAGATCCTGAGGCGGCGATCGAGTTTCTAGTCCGCTTCCGCAGACAGGTGAGCGATCAGCGGGTGAGAGAGGCGTTGGACGTGCGGATAAAGGAACTCGTCATCGAACGCGACGTCCGAGTCATCGACGAAGCGGTGGGCCGGTACAAGAGCCAAGAAGGTCGAATGCCTCGCGCTCTCGAGGAGTTGGTGGAGCGTAGGTTCCTCGAATCAATTCCTAACGAGCCGTTTGGAGGACGGTACCTATTGTCGCCCTCAGGGGGGGCAGTCAGTAGCGAACTGAAGGATCGGCTTCGTGCGTTTCGTAAGGTCGGCTGTGCCAATAAGCCGAACCTTGCCTTGAATTGACCGAGCGTGAGAAGGCCATGAAGGCGATCTCGATCGAAGAACTGACGAAGTCCTATCGGCCCAGTTGGCCCGGCGCCCCGCCTTTTATGGCGCTGTCGGGTCTTTCTCTCTCAGTCAATCCCGGTGAGATCTATGGGTTTCTAGGGCCGAACGGTGCGGGGAAAACCACTACGATCAAGATTTTGATCGGCTTGATCAAAGCCACCGGGGGTCGGGCGACCGTTTTAGGAAGACCCGCAGGGGACGTGGCCACTCATCGTCGCATCGGTTTCCTTCCCGAGTCTCCCTATTTTTATGATTATCTGACGGCCGAGGAGTTTCTCGGATTCTATGGCAGTCTGGCAGGCATCAGCCGGAATGAACTAGGAAAGCGAATCTCCGAGATGTTAGAGCTCGTAAACTTATCCGATGCTCGATCGAGGCAGCTCAGGAAGTTCTCAAAAGGGATGCTTCAGCGAATTGGACTGGCGCAAGCCCTAATTCATGACCCCGAGTTGGTGATACTGGACGAGCCAATGTCCGGGCTAGATCCTCTAGGGCGGAAGCAGGTTCGAGATATCATTCTATGCCTGAGGGAGCGAGGCAAGACGGTCTTTTTCAGCTCACATATCCTTCCTGACGTTGAAATGCTGTGCGACCGGGTCGGAATCGTCGGTAACGGCAGACTCAGGGCGGAGGGAACGGTGGACGAGTTAGTTGATCGCAATCAAACTCACTCGGTCGAAGGCGTCTGCGAGGGCCTAAA
>JBBILH010000058.1:0-20743 GCA_037445005.1 Nitrospira sp. | reverse complement strand
TGCCGGTGGTGCCGGCGATGGTTCTTGTGCGGGTTACGGGACACCCAGGACAGGCTGTTGCCTCGCTCTAACCGCTCGATCGACGCGAGCAGTCGGCGGCTATATTCCAGATCGGTCTCCCGAGGGGCAGGTTTCCTGGGTAGGCCGTTCTTTTCGAGGAATACGTCGTAGGGAGAGAGGTTGAAGGCGCCGTTCTCATCTTGTGAAAAGACTAGTCCCTCCGTGTAGGCGCTGACGAGTAACGCCACTGCGTGGAAGATTTCCGCGTCCGATGCCGTCGCCACGTTGAGGCGGAAGGCTTCGGGGAGACGAAACTCTTGGGGAATGGTGGGATCGGTTCCTTGCAGAACCACCGCGTACGGCAATCCGCCGAAATCCTTTGCCAGGGCTCCGGTTCCATCGTCATCTCGGACTATGCGGGCCACGTGGGCGATCGCTTGCGTCCGTTCACCGGGGAGCCAGCCGAAATTACGTCCGGTGAATGTGTCTTGAACCAGTCCCGCCGTCGTCGCGAACTCGGCGTCAAAGTGGAGAAGAAGGCCGCCGCTGCGTGGGAGCGTCGCATTGACCAGCGAGGGGGAGTTGCGAGGCGCAGTCGTGGCTCCATCCGCGCGAGCCGGAACAGGACTGCGGCGGGCAAAATCGGCATACGTCCGCATCGTCCCTCCCTCCGTCTCCACGTGCTCATCGACCAGATGACAGGCCCGACAGTTCATTGAAAGCCCGGCGAACGGACCAGGCAAGGGTTCGCCGGTCGTGACGGTCTTCTCCATGACGGGATCGCCGGTCGGGAGCGGATCGTTAACGCCGGCGCCACCGGCCAGAAATTGATGGAAAAACTGGGCGAACCGCGTTTCAAGAAAGAGGCGCTCACCGATCGTGATTTCCGGGGGGTCCCCCGAAACCTCCTGCGCTTGGGCCGGAAATGAATGTGCTCCGGTGGCTAAAAAAATAGCGAGCATGGCCGAAGCAGACCTCGCCTTAATTGCGATACCGATTGATGTGAAGAATCGGAACTGCATGTGAAACCTCCTGGTGTTACGGCTCATTGGCCTTCACTGCTTGCCTCATAAGGATCATTCGTCAACAATACGTTAGTGGGTGGCGGGGGGCCTCAGGAGGACGAGAGGGCCCCCGCCATGGGAGCGAGGGGGGTCAAGTCCCCGCTCCGATGCCGGTGCGGTCATTCACCGGCTGGTCATTCGAGACACCTCTCGCGAATCCGATGAACGCCTCCCGCCTTCATCATGTCTCCCAGGGCGGCGACAACCGCGGGATCAAATTGCACTTCGGATCCGACCCGTATGATCCGATAGGCCACAAAATCCCTGAGTGCTGTGGAGTCGGCGCCGGGCACCTCGATCGCGTCGAAGGCGTCGGCGACCGACAGAATTCTGGCCTCCAGCGGGATGAATGGGCCGCGGATGCCGTAGGGATATCCCGTGCCGTCCCAACGTTCATGATGGTGAGCCACGATCACGGATGCCGTACGAAGGAAGCTGAACGGTTCCAACAGGGACGCGCCGAGCCTGGCGTGATTTTGAACCAAGCGGTATGATTCGGCATCAAGCGGAGTCCCCGAGTCCAGGAGTCGATGGGGGAGTCCGAGCAAGCCGATGTCGTGGAGATAGGATGCAAGCAACAGGTGGTGCAGCGAATCTTCCCGAAGTTGAAGCGCGCGGCCGATCGCGCCGGCGAGCAGCGCCGTTCGATGCCCATGCCCGACATGTGAAGGCAAGGCTTTTTCAATCTCTCTGGCCGCCTGCTTGACGAGGATGCGCTCCACGTCGCAGCGCGAGCCGGCAGGAAGTCGTAACTGGTCGATCTTCATCAGTAATTGTCGGATACGAAGCAGTCCGGGAATCTCTTCAAGCGCCCTTGTCGAGATCATTGTTCTTCCTTTCCTTAAAAAGCACGCGAGCCCGAGAGCACGTGTCGTGCTCTCGGGCTCTGGGCGTGAAACCTCTGGCCTGGCTCAATTGTGGTGAATCAATCGGTGATCGCTATGCTTCTTCCGTCCGTTTCCCGCCCATCAGAGGCTGCTTGAGAATCCACATTTCATAGAGGGGGATCCACATCATCACGAGAAACGTAGCCATCATGAGCGTATCGCCGGTCAGCATGGTCAGGACGAACACCGGCGATACGTAGCTGATGAGCCATGGCGACAACAGATCGAGGCCGACGCCGGCGAATGACAGCCAGGTCATCCATACCTTCAGGGCCTGGCTCGCACTCGTGAGAAACAACACGTGGACCAGAATCATGAAAACGACGGGCATCGTGAACAGGTGAAAATGGGTGACCTCCGCCAGCTCGCGGAACGACATGGGTTCACCGAACGTCGCGTCGGAACCCCGGTAGTGGTCGGCGATGCCCTGCGGAGATAATCCCGTCATGCTGTGCGCCCAGAAAAATGAAAACAGAAAACCGATCAGCATCAACAGAAGGAACTGCGTATACAACAGCCTGATGAATCGATCGGAGTCACGAAGCCTGAACCGCTGATTAAAGTTTTTCATGATGGGACGCGGGGTCCGCTCTGCTCAGTTCCCGAAAATTGAACTAAAAAATCCCTTGTCCGATTTGCGGACTGCCACGGTATCGCTGCCGACCCCGGCCGGCTTGAGATAATATTCATCGATCAAGACCAGGACGCGCTTCACCCCCGCGCTCATCGAGCGGACGGACATGGTAGCGCCGCTGATGTTGATGATGTCTTTGTTGATGCGAATCGGGTCCGACACCGTTTTGCCGTCGTATTGTGAATTGAAGCGCTTCCGGCCGACTTCACTGCCTTTGGCGTCCCTGAAAATCAACAGTTCGACGTCGCTGCAGGTTCCAGCGGCATCCACGCCGACCATGTACGTCATGGGCTTGTATTTTCCGATCGTATTGTGAATCATCGCGTATCCGTCGATCTTGTCGCCGGTCTGCCCGATATAGAGCTCAAACTCGTCTTCGGGAAACTTCCATCCGATCCGTTGCTCGATGAGCTCTTTTTTCTCAGCGGTCAGGCGGATCATCTCTTTGCGGATCTGCTTGGATTTCGGGAGAATGGTTTTCACGGCTTCTTCTTCCGTCATGAATTCTTCGTACTTGAAATCCTGCTCGGTCACATAGCGGCGCAACTCGCTGTCCCAAATCCTTTCCGCCGCCGATGCTGGGAGGACTGCTGCAATTGTTATCACTGTCGCGAAGATGCCGGTGCGGTACGCACTCAAGAGAGAGAACATCCGTGCTCCTTTAGTTTGCGGTCCAATCTATCATGGACGTCCGTCAATACTTTCTCGGACGGTTCAGTGTCGGCCCACCCGAACAGTCGTGACCCTCCTCGGAACGCCCATCGCTGGCGCTCCTCGGAGAATCCCACTTTGACGACGTCGTTCAACCGTTTCACGTTCATAACGATCCTGGACCGATCTTTGCTGTCCGCCATTTCCCGTTGGAGGGCACCAAAGGTCCGTCCCGGCATCGGAATCTCCATCCATCCTGTCTCAATGAGCCCGCCGTCTTTGTCTTTCACCGTGATCGGGCGGTCTTTCACCGCTTCCAGCGCCGCTTCCCAGGCGTGGTCGTAGGCGCACACGGCATACCGCTCAGTTGCGCCGCCGAGCGAAGCACAGGCGGACAGAAGCATGATGCTCATCCAGGCGCCGCTCGGATAAAGGACCGATGTAGATCTCATATCTTCACGAAGGGAGGCCTCCTTGCTGAGCAAAAAAGGCCTCCCTTCCATCCTTAGAAGTACGTCGCCGCCTGCACCAAGAATCCGTTTCCATTGATCGGATTATTGGCACCGGCATTGTCCCCGCCGTTAAGGGCGAGACCTCGGGCATCCTTCTGAGTATTGAACTGCCAGTCAAACTTGAAGACGGTGTCTTCGATCGGCCTGAAGTTCAAGCCGAGAGTCAAACGTTCCAATTCTCGGCGGTTTCCGAAAGTGTTCGACACGGTTCTCGTCCGGTCGTCCGTGTCGGTGTCCACTCGTTCCCACCGAACGACCGCCGTAAAGGTCGACGCATCGGTGAAGTGGCCGGGAGCGAGCTGCTTGAGAAATTCGGGCATGAAATGATAGTTGCCCTGGATATAATAGCCGTGCATGCCGGCCGGTCCGATCGCGCTTCCCGCGACGCCTGTTGCGTTGTTATTGCTGATTCTTGTCCATGCGGATTCACCGATGACTTCGAACGGCCCTTTTTGCAAGGTCCAATCGAGCGCGAATATGCTGATTCGTCCTGCTCCGACCGCCCCCGCCGACGGCTTGTATTGCCCGTGATAACCGGACCCGGCTACCTCGATACCCAACATCGGGCTGAAGGCCACACGGCCGACCACGGCTTTGCTGTCGTCACGGTCGCGAGAGACACTGCCTCGCGCGCCGCGGACTCCCAAGTCGGTAATACCTCCGGCGGTCTGGCTCATGCCGTTGACCGCGTAGACTTCGTAATCGAGCTTGGACCGGGACGATGGATACAAAGTGCCGTAGATGCCCGCTCCTGCCTCGAACCAGGTGCTGGGAATGACGATGCGCGACACCATCGGCCGGTCGACGAGGTCGTTTAGCGGCGAATCGTGCAGCAAGTTGAACTTGCCCACCGGCATCAGCAGGATGCCTGCGCGGAGGTTGATCGCTTCCTTGATCAAGTAGTCCAATTGGGCGAATTCGATCTGGATGGATCCGTCTGTTCCTTGGGGCGCATTCGGCCCACCCCGTTCCATCTCGATTTCGGTGGCGAACTTCACATGATCGGTAATATCGGCATAAATGAACGGCACCATACGTTGCTGACCGAAGGAGTGCCTGCTTGGGTTATCCAGATTCTGTCGAGACAGGTTGTTGTACATCACATCCACGTAGCCCCCGACCGTGGCCTTGGGAGCGCTGAGAAAGGGCTTGGCATAAATTAGTTTGCCCGAACCGGTCGAACCGAATGAAAGGGGAACGTTTTCTTCTCCTTTGCGCTCGACTCGAATGTCGGTAATCGCCCCGGTCGGTGTGGGGTACTGTACCGCCCCCCCTTGAGCTTCTTTCGCTTTTTCCATCGACGTCTCGCGCCGCTCGTGCTCCGCAAGCTTCTTGTTGACGGCGTCATCGACGAGCTTCTTAATTTCCTCCGGGGTCATGTCCACGGCCATGGCCGGCAAAGCCGGTAAGCTGGCGATGACGAGTGCCCCGAGGATCGACCGCATCCTCATTGCAAACCTCCATGATGTACTATGGTGATGGTCTGACTCGGGACTCGATGGTCTCTGGCCGTGTGTCTGTGGTCTACCGTTCTCTCCTTGAAGAAAACCGGAACGATACCCTCCTTTCATGATAGAGGCTCCGGTGCGACCCCTGTCCATCCTTCAATGGCTGAAAAGGGAATGACGATGATGCGTTTGCAGCGCTTACACTTGAGTTCCAAGCCTTGCCCCCGGACCTTCGCGATCAGTTGGCCGCACTCGCAGCGGGTTTCTCGATCCCGGCAGGCGGAATCAGTGGACGTTTTCATTTGAAGCATGGTATGAATCCATTAAACTGAAAATGAGAACGATTATTAATATCCTGAAGCCGACTCGTTTGTCAAGCAGCGGTGCCGGGAGCCCGGCTCTATCTCATGGATTCTAATTCCTGTACTATGGATCGAGAGATCGCGATATGAAGGTGGCTACGGCACTGACTCTTTGCTTTTCAATGGCTTGCGTCGGTTGTGCGGACATTGCGAGGCAGACCGATCATCAGGTCGAGTCTGCTCGATTGGTAATCGGACGGGCGATTGCCGTCATCACGGGGCAGAGCAGTCGGGCCTACGGCCCTCAGGTCCGCTCGTTTGAACTGGAGAATTGGCGGACGCGGGAGCGGACCACCGTCGAATTGAAATCCGAAGACAGGATGTTTTCGGTTCTCCTGCCGGCCGGGGACTATCGCCTTAATCGCGTGCAAATCAGCGAGGGGCCGTTCTTGTCGATCGCCGAGATGGATGTGGCGTTCAGCGTCGGCTCCGCCGCAGTCACCCATGTGGGAACGTGGAGGTTCGGTATCGAACCCCCTCGGTACGGTCGAAGAGTGGCGCTGTCGATCGTGATGGAAGATGACACTTTGCGTGAGATCAAGGCTGTACTGTCGGCCGAGCATCCGGAGCGGCAAGCTGAGCGAATTGCGTCCATCATACCCGAGCCGCCCACTACCGATACCCGATTGTATGAAGTAATGCCCTATCCTCGATATCCGCGATATTTTCAACGGCACAACTACTGATGCAGCAGATGCGCCTGCGAACTTGTCCCAAATATCTTGCGTTGATTCTTGTGCTCACATTCTCGGGTTGCACGACTGTTTTACCGCAGGGTGCGCCGGTATTGCTGAAGCGGACTCAGATCCATATGGGCACGTTGGTGTCGATTACGGCGGTAAGCGAAAGCCGCGACGGGGCGAACGGCGCGATCGATGCCGGTTTTCATGAGATCAAACGTCTTGAACGACTGCTGAGTACCTGGTTGCCCGACAGCGAACTCTCTCTCGTCAATGCTTCGGCAGGCGCCAAGCCAGTTCCTGTCGGTCCGGAATCACTGACCGTCGTGCGTCGCTCACTCCAGATCGCGGAGATGACGGGAGGGGCATTTAACATCGCCATCGGTCCCGCAGTCGACGCTTGGAATATTTCGGCCGATCCGCGGCTGCCGACGACCGAGGAACTCGAGGCGTTGCGACCATTGCTCGATCTACAAGCCGTTCATGCCGATGTGTGGGAGCGCACGATCCATCTCGATCGGGCCGGAATGCGCATCGACGTCGGGGGGATCGGCAAGGGCTATGCCGCGGATCAGGCCGTATCAGCCATGAAGAAAAGCGGCGCATCGGCCGGAGTAGTCGCCCTTGCCGGCGACATCAAGACGTTCGGGAAATTACCGGGACGGGGAACCTTTCCGATCGGCGTTCAACATCCGCGGAAGGACGGAGCGATGATTGCCTACATCGAATTGCAGGACGAAGCAATCTCAACGGCAGGGGACTATGAACGATTTTTTGAGAAGGACGGAGTCCGCTACCACCACATTCTCGACCCGGGGACGCTTCACCCCGCGTCCGGTTGTCAAAGCGTGACGGTGATCGCCAAGGAGGGAATTCTGGCCGACGGACTCGACACCGGAATTTTTGTGATGGGTCCAGAACGGGGAATGGAGTTGGTCGAGCAACTCGACGAGGTCGAAGCCATCATCGTAGATCGGACCGGAGCAATTCATGTCTCATCGGGCTTGCGCGATCGAGTCCGCTTTTCGGAGGACTTGTCCGAAGATAAAGAGGCGCGGTGACGGGACGAAAGGGGCAGGCCTTCGGCGCCGTGTGGCTCATCGCGCTTGTAGCGGGTTGTTCCGAGCTGGAAGGTGAGCGGTTCAAGAATCGGGTGAATGAAGCGACCGCCGACCAGGTGGTGAAACGGTACGGCGCGCCGCACAATTCCGAAGAACGCCCCGGGGGGAAGACAGTGTGGACTTATTATGAGCGGGCAAGTGGAACAGCCGGATATTCCGGAATCGCCAGAGGCGGGTTTTGCCGCGCCTACGTGTTGACGTTCGATAGGGAGAAGATATTGCGAGAATGGAGGCAGGACGACTGTCCGAATTAGAGCGGAGCTGCTTCGTCAACGACGATCCATGGCATAGTTCATCGGAATGCGAACGGTGAGCGTGGGCTTCCCTAGCGGGCGAGGGAGGGCGATCGGGCCGGCCAGGCGAAGGACGTCCATTGCGGCTTGATCGAGACTGGAGTATCCGGAGCTCTTCACGATCTGAATATCACTGAGTTGACCGTCGTCATGAATGACCATCTTCACGATGACTTTACCTTCCGCCCGCTCGAGCCTCGCGTTGGGCGGATACCGCTTGAGCGGCTCGATTGTTTCGAGAATCGTCTCCATCAACCAACCGAAATCCTGGCGGGCCGGTCCTGAATGCTCCAACGGCGGAGGCGCCGAAGACGTAGCTGGCTCTGCAGGCGTCGAGGCTATCATCTCGTTCGGGGTTGCCGGCAAGACCTGGGAAGTTGGTTCGTGCGCCGCGGAGACGCGTGATTGAGCAGGGGCCGGAGCAGTGATCGGTTCCGGTTTCCGGTTCTGATCGATTGGGCCGGAGCCAGAAGAAAGGGCGTCGGCAGAATTCTTCTGATCCGTCTCGCTTGCCGGACTGGAGGCTAGGTCCTCGGATGATCCCGACTTCTTCGCTGGAGGGGGAGTGATTATGGCGGCAGGCTGAGCGTGAGAAAGCGGGAGGGGGCTGCCACCGGCCGAAGGCGGAGCGGTTGAGGGAAGAGGGAGAGGGGGCGGAGTGATCGGGGTGGGGGAGGGGCTTTTTTGAGGAAAGGCGGTTGGTTCAAGTGTTCGCGCGGGTTCGGCTGTATCACGCGGAGTGACCATGGCCACGTTCCACGTGAACAGATCCGACGCCGGCGCCGGTTTGATTTGTCGGAGAAAGAGGAGGGCGCCCAAGCCCGCGGCCGCGTGGATGGTCAGGGAGAGAGCCCAGGCGGCGAGTACCATCCCACCACGGTCCGTCCAACGTGACGGCGCGGTCACAAGCGGATCACCTCGAGGCTCACCTGGTGAAAGCCGAGGCTGCGCACTTGGTCTACGAGGGCTACGAACCGTTCCAGCAGCGTCACCTTGTCCGCCCGAACAACGACTGCAGACTCATGGGGAAGACCCGCTAAGGCGGACGGGAGCCCCTCATCGGACAGGGCGCGGTCATTGAGGTACAGTTTGCCTTCCGACGTCAGGGTAATGACGATCGGAACGTCTTTTCGGTCGCCTACGTCCTTCGCCTTGGCCAGATTGACGGGGATATGCCCCGAACTAATGAACGTCGCGGTCGTGAGCACGATCACGAGCAGCACGAGCATGACGTCCACCAGCGGAATAACGTTGATCTGATCAAGCTCGCGGTCCATGCATCACCTTGTATTGAGCGACGATTTCAGACACCTTTCGACGAAGAACGTTGTTCATGACGACGCAGGGGATCGCGACGAGCAATCCGACGGCGGTAGCCTTCAATGCCAAGCTGAGCCCGATCATGATCGTATTTACCGCCATCGTTCCCGAGGTTCCCATCGTGTGGAACGTCAACATGATTCCCAGCACCGTGCCCAACAGCCCGATGTACGGAGCGTTCGCTGCGACTGTGCCGATGACGACGAGCCTCCTCGTGAGCGTAATCTCCAACGCTTGAAGAGACGAGAATTCCGCTAGGTCAATGCGGCGAAAGTAGAGCCACCGTTCGATCGCCACGGCCACCGACCAAACGCTCAATGCCATCAAGAGACCGATCACTCCGTAATCCACCGTCTCTTTCAGTGCGTCCATCGAGGGTTCCTCCGAAACTGCGCTTGATGTACTGATTCGGGGGGGCGGGCTCAGAAAACCGACCCCATGCTGCCGGATGCCGGCAGCGCTGTCAATGTTTCGGCGCGTCAGCCGGTGTGCTATCTGACTGTGCAAACAGGACCGTATGGGATGCCAGGACACGGAGTTCCACTGCCGTGCCTTCTTGATAGACGCTCGTGGAGCCCTGACTGCTGTGAACGATCTGGCCCGACGGCAGACGGACGGCATAAAGATTTTCGGAGCCTCTAAATTGTCGGGAGATTACTCGCGAACTGGCGTTCTTGGTCGGGACCAGATGAATATCGTCCGGCCGGATCATGACCACGACCGCTGCGCGCTCTTCGCAGTCCAGCGTATTGGGAAACTCGCCGAGCTCGGTATGAACCATTCCGTTGCAGACCGTGCCAGCAATGAAGTCGGCTTGGCCGACGAAATCGGCGACGAACGGCGTTTTGGGCAGATGATAGATCGCCTCCGGCGTGTCGAATTGCTCCAGCCGTCCCCGGTTCAGTACCGCGATCCGGTCGGCCATCGCGAATGCCTCGTCGTGATCGTGAGTGACCAGGACGGTGGTGGTCTTCATGCGTCGCAGCAGGTCGTGAAGTTCTTGCCGCATACGGCCGGCCATGTCGGGATCGAGATTGCTGAACGGTTCGTCGAGCAGTAGCACGACCGGATTCTGGGCGAGCGCTCTTGCGAGAGCGACGCGCTGCTGCTGGCCGCCGGACAATTCATGCGGATACCGCCGCTCGAAGCCTTCGAGGCCGACCAGTCGCAGCATTTCATCGACTTTTGCCTTGCGCTCTCCACGAGTGAGATGGCGGAGGCCGAAGGCGATGTTATCGCGTACGCGCAGATGGGGGAAGAGCGCGTATTCCTGGAACACCATCCCGACGCGCCGTTCTTCCGTCGGCAGAATCTGCTCCGGCGAGGACACCTGTCGTCCCGAGAGGAATATCTGGCCTGATTGCACCGGCTCGAAGCCCGCGATCGCGCGTAAAATCGTGGTTTTTCCGCATCCGGAAGGTCCAAGCAGGCACAGGATCTCCCCCTCTCTTGCGGCCAGAGAAATGTCGCGCACAGCCGGCCGTCCGGGATCGTAGGCGCAGGAGATCCCGCGCAGTTCCAGCACGGGCGAGGCGGAAATAAATAGGTTCGGTTGCAAGGTGCTCTCTTCCCGGCGCTCGCGCGCAGCCGTTCTCGTAGGCTTCATGCTCTAGAGTTTCTCTGCTCCGCTGCGCCAGTCCTTCGACACCAGCAACACCAGCGTCGGCAGACTGAGCAAGACGATCAACAGGGCTGAAGGCGCGGCTAACTGGTAGTACTCTTCCGTTGCTTCCATCCAGACGCGGATGGCCAGCGTATCGAATCCGACCGGTCGCAAGAGAAGCGTCGCGGGGAGTTCCTTCATCGTCTGGAGGAACATCAACACCCATGCGACGACGAATCCGTTGCGGACGAGCGGCAGCGTCACGCGTCGCCACGTCTGGCGCACGCCGAGTCCCAGCGTGCGGGCGACTTCCTCCAAGTTCGGGGTGACCTGCTGGATGGCCGGTTCGAGCGACTGCAATCCGGCCGGGAGAAAATGAATCACGTACGCCACGATGAGCACAATGACCGAGCCGTACACGAAGGGGGTGACGTGGAGGCAAAGAACCAGCACGGCGAGCGCCGCCACCGGGCCCGGAAGGACATAGCCGGCATAGGCGGCCTGCAGGCATCCCAGATTCAGCCATGTGGGCTTTCGGTTCGCCAGATAGGCCAAGGGAAGACCGATCAGCACGCCGACCGTTGCGGCACAGCCGGCTAAGAACGCGCTGTTCATGAAGAAGCCGTAGAATCGGTCGTCGACCGTTGCTTGCGCTTCCGGGGACAGGCTCCACGTGACCAGCAGATACGCCGGAAGCCCAAAGGCGGCTCCAACGATGAGAGTGAGATAGGCGGTGACGAGGGTCTCCCCCATCCATCCGTATCGGTCACGAACCGGCAGCCGGAAACGCCCCGTCGTTTGGTAGAATCGGCTCCGATGGCGGAACCAGCGCTCAGTGAGGAGGAAGACCAGAGCCATGCAGACCAGCAAGAGGCTGAGGATGCTGGCTGCGGTGTTGTCCGACCGGCCCGTCATCTGCTGGTACACCGCATACGTCAACGTCTGGTAGCGCAGCAGCGAGACGGCGCCGAAGTCCGACACGACGTAAAGCACGACGAGGGCCACCCCGGCGGCGAGCGATGGTCGCATCAGCGGCAGCGTCACGCGCCAGAGAGTCGCAAGCCGCGACACACCGCTTGCTCTGGCCACCTCGTCGAACGACACGTTCATACTGAGCAGGGCGCTCCGGCTCAGAAGATACACGAACGGAAACGTGTCGAGCGTCATGACGAGCGTCGCGCCGAAAAAGCTGTGTGGAGAGGGAATTCTGGCCTGTGGTCCGGCCAAGAGCTGCCACAGGCTTTCGACAGGTCCGCCGAATCCCAGCAAATACGAATACACATAGGCTAGAACATACGTCGGCATGGCAAGCGGGAGGACGAGCGCGCCTTCCCACATTCGCCGGCCGGGAAACTCAATCCGTGTCACCAACCACGCGGTTGAAACGCCGAGCAGCACCGTGAGAATTGCGACGCCGGCCGCCAGCCACAAGGTGTTGGAGACCAACTCCGGGATTCTGGTCGTCCACAGGCGGCTCCATACGGCGGGGTCGGCGGAGAAGGCCTGTGAGAGAACGTACCCCAGCGGCAGGACGATCATCCCGGCGCTGGCCAGCGCAATCAGTTGGAGCGGCGATGTAAACTGACGATAGATGGCTGTCACGCGAATGCCTCAGGCTACCGGAGGCCGACTTGTTCGATGAGAGTCAGCGTGGGTTCGCGCAACTCAGCCAGTTTGGTAAGCGGCACTTGTGCGGCGCGGAAGCTTTTCCGTTCGATCAAGGCCGGATCGGCCTTGACGTCCGGATGAATCGGGTACTCCTTGTCGAGATCGGCAAACAGTCTTTGTCCCGCCTGGGCGACAAGAAACTCGATCAGCAGCTTGGCGCTGTCCACGTGTTTGGATGCTTTGGTAATGCCGATACCGGTCACATTCATGATGGCCCCCATACCCCCGTCGTGCTGATCCGGCATGAAGACCGCAAGGGGGGCCGTCGGTTGCGCAGCCAGATGGCGGTAGACGTAATAATGGTTGACGATGCCCAGGGCTACCTGACCTTTGGCCACGGCGTCCACGATCTGGGAGCTTTTCTGGTACACCTCGCTCCCCGCATTGTCCTTGAGGCCTTCCAGGAAGTGCCTTGTTTTCTCGTCTCCATGCGTGGCTCTGATGACGGAAATGCCGGCCTGAAGATACTCACTCCCGGAATTCGGGATGGCGATCTTACTCTTCCATCTCGGTTCGGCCAGATCGAGCAAGGACCTCAACTCATGGGGCTTCACGAGGGTCTTGTTGTAGACAATGACCCAGAACCGTCCGGAAAGACCGATCCAGGCGTTGTCCGGGGCACGAAACTGAGAGGGCACGGCACGCTCGACCTCGCGCATGTTCAAGGGGCGCAGTAATCCGGCCGATCTAGCCTGTTCGAGACTGCCGGCGTCATTGGTGATCAGCACGTCGGCGGCGGTGCGGTCTCCTTCGGCCTTCAAACGATTGACGAGTTCGGTGGTACCGGATGAAAGCAGTTCCACGCGAACTCCGGTCTTGGCGCTAAAGCTGTCCAACACGGGCTTGATGAGCCGCTCGGCCCTTCCCGAGTAGATCGTCAGGCTCTCGGCCTGAACGGCAATCGCCTGCAACGGGATCAGTAGAGCCAAGGCGCAGAGGGCCCCTTTGATGAGTCGCGCCCGTGGTTTCTCCGGAGAAATGTCGGTCGAAAACGGCGTCGGCATAGGCGGTCTCTTTCTAATTGAAATTGATAAGCCGTCTCAAAATTTTATCAAAAAAAAGCGGCGGGGTCAATGCCGGCAGCGGTTGCAAAGGCCGTAGAGTTCGAGGCGATGGGTCGTGATGGTAAACCCGTTTCTGGTCGCAACTTCTTCCTGTAGCTTCTCGATCTCGCAGTTTTCGAACTCCACGATCTTTCCGCAGCCGGTGCAGATGAGGTGGTCGTGGTGGCCCTTGTGGGAAACGTTGTCGTACTGAGTTTGAGACCCGAAATGGCGGGCCTGGGCGAGGCCAGCGTCACAGAAGAGATTCAGGGTCCGGTAAATCGTCGCGAGCCCTAAATGGGGGTCTGCCTTGGCCAACTGGTGGTACATGACTTCGGCGGTGACATGTTCTTGCTTCAGAAAGGCGGTCAGGATCAATTCCCGCTGGCGGGTAAACTTCAGCTGGTGTTTCGCCAAGTGTTCCTTAAGCGTGTCCATTTCTTTCGCGTACTTGCCTGTTGCCATCAGAGGCCTCCAAACGGGACGTCATTAGAAACGAAATGAGTGGGCCGGTCAAGAGGCCGCAATTGACGGGCCTCAACTCGGCTGTTTATAGTGCACGACTCCTCACGCGCAATCGAATGCCTGACAGGAGATCTATGCGCACCCCGGCTCAGATAACCGTGGATCGAGCCCTTCTCCTCTATGTGCTTGAACAGGCGGAGCCCCATGGCCTGTTGAGCGATGTGAAGTTGCAGCAACTCTGCTTTCTGTCAGAGCTTCAGCTCTTCGGGAAAGGGTTGAAGGGATTGCACTTCGAGTTCTTCCGGTTCGCTTACGGGGCCTTCAGCAAAGACCTCGACAATGATCTGACCTCGCTGCGGAGAAAAGAACGGATCGAAAATTTTACGTTGTCCGACCAGGCCAAGGAAGAGGTGCTCCCCTTGATCGAGAAAGCCATAGCAGGAGTCGAAACAAACGAGAAAGTGATCGACATCATCAAGGCGGTCGTGGCAACCTACGGTCCCCAGGATACCGGCGCGATCACCAATTCGGTCGAAGCCGTTGAACTAAGCACTCCGCAAGATCCGGCGTTCAAGATTCCCATCCGGGACATCGTTTTTCACACGACCCTGCTCGTGCCGTCGCGCATCGATGTGCAGGCCGAGTTCACCCTTCCTTCTGCTCTTCAGGCAAGGCTCAATCAGGCGATGGGGTATTGACTCAGGCCTTCGGCCTGAGAATTTTCAGTGCTTAATTCTAAATGTTGAATTTGTCTCAAGGAAACAGGATATCGGGACTGCCACGAGCCTGCGCGGCTAGAGTCGATAGATCTCGCCGTATTTGCGTTCTACATAGTGGAGAAACGGTTCCGGGCTGACGCTTGTCCCCGTGACTCGTTGGGAGAGTCGGTCCGGAGTGAACATCCGTCCCCAGCGGTGGATTTTCTGCCCCAGCCAACGGCGAAGGACCATGAGCTGGCCCGCCGCGATTTCATCCTCGAGATGGGGGATCTCCAGTCGTGCTTGCTCGTAGAATTGCACCGCGTACAGGTTGCCCAGCGTATAGGTGGGAAAGTATCCGAACGCGCCGAAAGACCAATGCACGTCCTGGAGGACGCCCTCGGCATCAGTGGGCGGCTCGACTCCGAGATATTCCCGCATCTTGAGGTTCCAGATCGCCGGCAGGTCTTCCGGATTCGTCTTTGCTTCGATCAGGTCCTGTTCAATTTCAAACCGCAGCATGATGTGGAGATTATACGTCAGCTCGTCCGCCTCCACGCGGATGAACGACGGTTTCACCCGGTTGATTGCCGCATAGAAATGTTCCATGTCGATCGCCCGTAGCTGGTGATGAAACGTCTGCTGCAGCACCGGGTAGAAAAACCGCCAAAAGGCTCGCGAACGGCCCACGCAGTTTTCCCACATCCGTGACTGGCTCTCGTGGATACCCAGTGAGACGGATTCGCCGAGCGGGGTGCCGTAGTGCTCCGGGTCGAGGCCCTGGTCATACAGCCCATGTCCTCCTTCGTGGATACAACTGAACAGACAGGAGGCGAGGTCGTGTTCGTAGACTCTGGTGGTGATGCGCACATCGGTCGGATGGAATGAGGTCGTGAACGGGTGGGCGGAGAGATCCAACCGCCCACGTTCGAAATCGTAGCCCATGGCGATCAGCACCAACCGGCCGAACTCGAGTTGCCGCGCGGTGTCGTAGGAATGGAAGAGAATGCCGTCGTCGATCCGGACGGAACTCTCTTGTATTCGTTTGAGCAAGGGGACGAGCCGGGCCTTGAGTTGCGCGAAGAGCGGGCGCAATCCCGCGATGGTCGATCCCGGCTCATACACGTCCAACAATGCGTTGTACGGGGAGTCCTGGTACCCCAGATATGCGGCCTCGTCTCGTTTCAGCGCGACGATCGTTCGAAGATTCGGCAGGAAGTTCTTGAAGGAGTTATCCTCTTTCGCTTCCGCCCAGACCTGTTGCGCGAGCGAACATTCGCGGCTGAGCTTGACGACGAACTCCGACGGGAGTTTCTTGGCCCGGCTGTAATCTCTCCAGACTTCTCGAAGCAGCGATTGGGCCGGTTCGTCCCACAGTTCTCCGTCGTGGTCCAAGGGGTGCCCCGTGGCCGGATCGACGGCTTTCGCAAGGAGACGCTCGACTTCCGGTGAGACCAGCTTCCGGTGGGCGATCCCTTGAAGCGCGGCAATCTGCTCCGCGCGGGCGACCCCACCGCCGGCCGGCATGTGGGTTTCCTGGTCCCAGGACAAGACGGAGGCGGCGCTGTTGATACGCTGGATCTCGATCAGCTCGGTCCGCAAGGATTCGAGCGTCTTAAGCGATTTCACAGGCCCGGCCTCCTCTCAGGACGTGTTATCATCGCCCCGGCTCAATGCCGAGGCCTCTTTGCAGTGTACGCACGAGATGGCCGTTTTTCAAACCGCGAAGGGAGAAAACGGATGAAAGCGTTAGTTTCCGCCGAGATCGAGGCGTATGCCCAAGCGCATTCCATCCCGGAATCCGCCGTGTGCCGGGCCTTGCGTGAGGAAACCGTCAGGACAATGGAGCTCTCGCGCATGCTGGTCGGGCCGCTGGAAGGGGCATTCCTGAAGGTGATGTCCGGGCTCGTCGGCGCCAGGCATGTGCTCGAAATCGGCACATTTACCGGCTACAGCGCGCTCTGTTTCGCGGAGGCGATCGCCGATGAGGGAAGCGTCGTCACCTGTGAAATCGACGACGTCTCGGCCGCTCTCGCGCGACGATATTTTTCCCGGTCGCCCCACGGTCGAAAGATTGCGATTCGTATGGGGCCGGCGCTGGAGACGATGAGCCGCCTCGAAGGACCGTTCGACGTGATCTTCATCGATGCGGACAAAGTCAATTACGTCAACTACTATCGCCGCGCCAAAGAGCTGCTTGCTCCCGACGGAGTGATCTTGATCGACAACGTGCTGTGGGACGGCGAGGTGTTGAAACAACCGCCGCCGGACGACAGTACGGCAGCCATTCAGGAACTCAATCGTACGGTGGCAAGCGATTCGGAGATGCAGGCCGTACTTGTGACGGTGCGGGACGGAATTCTTGTCGCGAAGCGCAAGAGATAGGCGGCGATTTAAGCCGGCGGTTCATTGCCTTCAGCCTCCAGCCTCGAAATGGCTTGACGAAGCGCATGCGGCATTGTATCCACAACGCATGAACGGTTCCTCCTCCGGTCTTGCGTACGGGGCCGTCGCGGCGGCAGCCGTGTTGTGGGGCGGATCGATCGTCGCCCAAAAACTCGCCCTGAGCGGTTTTTCCCCTGTTGAAGCGTCGGTGCTGCGCGATATCGGCGGACTCGCGATCTTGCTCGCCACATGGTGGTGGCAGGGGGAACGTGTGGTCGGGCTGACCTTGACCGATATTCGAACGCTTTGTTGGCTCGGCCTCGGCGTCCTCGGCAATCACTTGTTGATTCTCATCGGTTTGAAGTACGTCAGCGGCGCCGTGGCTGGCGTCATTATCGGCTCATCTCCGGTCATCACGGCCTTCCTTTCTGCTCTGTTGATACAAGACGTGCCGCTGCGAAGCGTGTTGGCGGGGAGTGTCCTCTCGTTCTTCGGCGTCGGCCTGGTATCAGTCGCAGGATTTCAAGCGGCAGGCGAGCAACCGATCATCGGAGGGTTGCTGGTTTTTCTCGGCGTAGCGAGTTGGGCGCTCTACAGCATCGGCAGCAGGGGGATCATGGAACGGGTCTCGCCGTTGACGGTCAACTGGACGACGCTGCTGGTGGCGACGGTGCTGCAGTTGCCGCTGCTCTGGAGCGATCAAAAAATGCTGAAAGCCGGCCTCTCGTCCGTTTCCGGAGTTGATTGGCTGGCGTTGTCGTATCTCATCGTGTTTGCCACGGCCGTGGCGCAGCAGGCGTGGCTATTCGGCGTGAAGGGGATCGGTCCGTCGCGCGCCTCCATCGTGGGCAACCTCACACCTGTCGCGGCCGTCGCGTTGTCCGCCCTGATACTGAAGGAGTCCGTCGGAGCCGTTGAATCTGCCGGAATCATCCTCATTCTGGCAGGGGTCTGGCTCGTGGGCCGGCAGTCGAAGAGAGGCAAGAATGGCATGGAATAGCGGAGTTATCCACAACTGCGCGGCGCCGACGACTGAGAAGGCCGTGAGTCAGTTTGACACATCTTGTAGGGATGAACCATACACCCTACAAAAAACTATGTATGCGTAGTTGTTCGTAACCTACCGCAGTCTCAAACGAAACATTTCAGCCTCCCATCGGTATGGTCCTTGCGTGACTCGCCGCACCAATGCAGCGCTTCTTCGTCGGGCTCGGACACGATGTTTGCATGGCCGGCGAAACCGAGCCTGTGGGTAATATCGGCCGCACTGAACCTTCGACGGGAGAGAACAGCATGAAGGTAAGGGGGATCCTCTTGGAAAATGAACAGGGCGACGAGTTTCTCGTCACGCTCCGCGACGAAACTACGGCGGGGCGACCCGCGTTCATCGTCGAGCGGCGGGAGCGAGGTATCTGGGTCTCTGCGAATCTGCCGGCTCGGCAATCCGTGGCGATCACGGCCTTGGGATTGATGGGGCTGAGCGCCGTGGCGGAACGCTGCGGACTCAAGTTGACCGGCAGTCCCTCGGTCAGCGAGGAACCGTTCAGCGCATGTTCCGATCTTCCCCAGTAGGAACTCGGCTTCTGACTTCTCGCGCTTTCGGCGCCTGTTGCAGTATGATGGGCCCCCGTAGGGGGGCGTCATGCTGGAACAGCGCATCGAGGAAGTTACCAAGGCCAACCAGAAATTCTACGACGCCTTTGAGAGTCTAGACATCGCCAAGATGGACGAGGTCTGGGCGCATCTCGAATACGTGACCTGTATCCATCCCGGCTGGATGCTGAGGTCTGAATGGCCCGCCGTCCGGGATTCCTGGGTTCTCATCTTCAACAACACATTCTCCATGAAATTCGAACTGACCGAAGTCACGGTCCAAGTGGCAGGCGATATGGCATGGGTGGTCTGCGTGGAAAACATCACGAGCCAACAATCAGACGAGCCGACCCAGGCCCGTGTATTGGCGACGAACCTCTTCGAGAGGATCGGGGACGAGTGGCTGATGATCCACCATCACGGGTCGCCCGTAATGGGGTAGGAGCGCGGGTCCTGTCGATGAACAGCCGAACGTGCTCGCACCCCCGCCAGGTGCGGGGAGAGGGATGAAACGCCTGCACGCTCCAGGTCCTCAGCTCGACCGTACAACGACTCGCAAATACTCAGTTGTGGAACTCGTTCCGTTCCAAGCTCCGCGAACGAAACTTCGAACAGTCCTCGCTCTCGCGGAGCGACCGTATTTGCTCGCCGGTACGGTGCCCGATCTTCCGTACAAGTCGCGTGTTCGGCGTTTCATCCCCTACAGCGATGAGGGAAGTTTTGGTGCGCGCGCATGAGGTAAGGACCGCGTCTCGGCGCGGGCTAGGGCGGGAGGGTGCGAAGGACGCCCGTTCAACGCCACCCGCTAGAAAGTAATGGGCAAGGAAAATGCGGCCCGCTCCTTAGTTGAGGTCACTCTGTGTGTTGCCAGACCCTGGAATAAGTGGAGATGAAGATAGGCGAACTCGCTCAATACGTGCAATTGAAACACCCCCAGGCCCTGATCCTTGACGGAGTAGGGGGGGGAATTTTGTCGTAGCCACTGATGAGGGGAGTCAGGCCAACATTCTTTCTGCGATGTGCAGTACCGGCACTTTCGCTTACATTGTTCGTCATAGTGCTCGAAGTAGCCTTGTCCACAGCGTTAACCATTGGGATAGTCGTGTTTCTGATCACGTCTTGCATAATTGGAGTTGAAGCTGGGTTGCGACCATTGGCCATTGAATGGCTGATCGTAAGATAAAGTGGGAAACAGTGAAGGCTCAGCAAACAGTGTCTGGTTTGTTGATCTTGATCGGCGAAATAGGATTGAGCAAAAATCTCACGAGTTGGAAACGAGGAACAATCCTACAATCCGATGAGTTCATGTAGCCTCGACTTCGAAGCGGGATCGCCGTATGAGGCTCTTGTAATGAGCACATTTTCTTGGGCATCAGTGCGATCGGTCAGTATCTTGTTACTGGCCACCGGCTGCACTTCGGTAGCCCAGGTCACGACGCTCTCAGACCAGAATTGCCGGCATACGTTCGTGGATAGAATGAGCTCAATCCTTGTCGAAGAGGGAGAGCAACAGGACGTGGCGGCAAAGTTGGCGGAGTCGTCGGTGATCGCGCTCTCCAGCGGGGCGCTTGGGCCGCGGCCCTTCACCGTCGCATCTCCATCCGGGGCGGACTACGGCTTCTTCATCCAACAGAAATCGTCGGACTGTCTACTGCGGCTGTTCAGCCGGCAGAAGGGCTTCACGCGGTACACGAACAATTTGACGTACATCGCGACGCGTCGACTGGACGACTGTCAGTGTGCGGACTAATGCCTCGATGGATGGGAACGTTACGGCTTGGGTGTGAGAGGAATATCCCGAACCGTGCCGGCCCATTCTGCGACAAGCGGATCCCGTTGTTCCATGGTCATGCCCGCGTAGGTCGTGAACATCTGCGGTCCCTTACGGCGGCGCCAGGTCAGGAAGCTCAGGAAATGCTCTTTGCAGACGCTTTGGGTTCCGGCGGGGGAATACACCGGACTCGAACAACCTTTGATCAGGCAACTCTGGGTATGCATACTGTGCTCTTGAAGGGCTAGTATGCAGGACGGCCGAGTGGTTTTTCAACCGGGCTTCACGTTCAGAGGCGTGACGGACCGGACCCATTCTCATATCCGATTCTCTATCATGAGGATATCGGTCATCATGCCGCTTTCGTTCTTTCTCTTCATGGTCATGGTGAGCTGTACGTCCGCTTCTCGGGAAGGGCTTCCGCCCGGAAGCCCTTTTGCGGAGTCGACTGCTACGTCGCCGGGTCTTCCCCAGGGGCTTGCCGTCGGCGAGATCGGCAGCCGATCCGCGTTGCTCTGGCTGCGGACCGAAGGGCCTCAGACAGT
>JBBILH010000057.1:860-20949 GCA_037445005.1 Nitrospira sp. | reverse complement strand
GACTGATGCGGAACTGCTGCGGCTTGCCGCGAGCCTGGAGCGAAGCAGCGAACATCCGCTGGCTTCCGCCGTAGTGAACGGCGCGGAACGCCGTGGGGTGGCGCTCGCGCCCGTAGAAGCGTTTCGCTCGATCACCGGCAAAGGCGTCACGGGGACGGTGGCAGGCCGTCATGTGGCGATCGGCACGACGGTGTTTTTGCAGGAGGACGTCGGCGCTTCCGGTCCCAGCCTGACCGTGCTGAATGAGGAAGCCGACAGATTGCGGCGCGAGGGGCAGACGATCGTGTTCGTTGCGATCGACAAGCAGGCGGTGGGCTTGTTGGGCGTGGCTGATCCGATCAAGTCCACGACGATGGAAGCCGTCGCCGCGCTGAGGGAACAGGGGATCGAACTCGTGATGATCACCGGCGATCATCGCCATACTGCGGAAGCGGTGGCGAAACAGTTGGGGATTGCCACGGTTCATGCGGAGGTCCTGCCGAACCAAAAAGGACGGATCGTCGAGGCGCTGAAGGCGCAAGGCCGCGTCGTGGCAATGGCCGGGGATGGCATCAATGATGCCCCCGCCCTGACGCTGGCCGACGTGGGAATAGCGATGGGCAGCGGAACGGAGATCGCGATCGAAAGCGCCGGTATCACGCTGGTGAAAGGAGACCTCAGGGCGCTGGTGCGGGCGAGGCGCCTGAGCCAGGCCACGATGCGCAACATCCGCCAGAATCTGTTTTTTGCGTTCGCCTACAACATCGTAGGAGTTCCGATTGCGGCGGGGGTCCTCTATCCGGTGTGGGGCTTGCTCCTGAATCCCATGATTGCGAGTGCAGCCATGACGTTCAGTTCCGTGTCCGTCATCTCAAATGCGCTCCGGCTGCGGCATCTGGAATTATGAGTGCGCTGACTCCCGACGCATGCTAGGCTACTCACGTTCCTGAACCAGAACAGAAGGATTCTCTCGTGGTCCGCTCCGGTCCTGTCCGAATCTTCGTGCTTGCGCTTGCCCTGGCAGGTTCGTCTTCGACGAGCCACGCCTGGGCTTCCGGACGACTTATCCCTGTGTCCGGCGCAACCGACCTGCAGAATCAGATCAAGAGCACGGCGTCCAAGGTCATTCCGGCCGTGGTGAGCATCGCCTCAACCGTGATGGTGCGCGATCAGGCGTTCAGCGACGAGGCGCTTCCGTTCGGTCTGTTCAAGGAACCCCCGGCAAGGCGCCAATACGGCCAAGGCTCCGGCGTGATCGTGTCGTCAGACGGCTACATCATGACGAACAACCATGTGATTGCCGACGCCGTCGACGTCGAGGTCATTCTGGCGGACCGCCGGCAATACAAAGGGAAAGTCGTGGCGACCGATCCTAAGACCGACGTGGCCGTCGTGAAGATTCAGGCGACGAATTTGCCGACCGTGCCCTGGGGCGATTCCAGCCATCTGACCGTCGGGGATTTCGTGCTGGCGATCGGCAATCCGCTGGGATTGAGCCGAACCGTGACGTTCGGAATCGTCAGCGCGGTGGGTCGAGCCGACGTCGGGGTGGCTGACTTCGAAGACTTCATTCAAACGGACGCCCCGATCAATCCGGGGAATTCCGGCGGCGCGCTCGTCAACATCCAAGGCGAGTTGGTCGGCATCAATACCGCGATCGCCAGTCCCACCGGCGGCAGCGTGGGGGTGGGTTTTGCCATTCCCAGCAACATGGCCAAGGCGGCCATGCAAAGCCTCATCAAGACAGGGCGCGTCGTTCGAGGCTTCCTCGGCGCCTCGACCCAGGACGTGACGCCGATGCTGGGCAAGATCTTCAGGCTGCCGGACGTCAAGGGCGCGATTGTAACCGACGTGCAGGCGAAAGGCTCGGCTGAGAAGGCCGGGCTGAAACGGGGCGACGTGGTGGAGCGGTTCGACGGACAAGACGTGATGGACAGCGGACACCTCCGAAACCTCGTCGCGGCTTCGGCGATCGGCAGCAAGCACCGGTTGGGCCTCATCCGCGACGGCAAAGCAATGCAGGTCGATCTGGTCGTCCAGGAAGCGCCGCGTGAACGGACGAAACGCAGCCAAGCGGCCGCTGCCTCTACGACTTCCTCCCAGCACCCTCTGGCCGGAGTGGTGTTCGATGACGTGACGCCGCCATTGGCGCGTCAAATGGATCTCGCCGTAAGCAGCGGCGTCGTCGTGACGGACATCGAAGAAGGAAGCCTGGCCGAATCGTCCGGATTGCAGCCGGGCGACGTGATTCTTGAATTGAACCGCCAGCCGATTCCGAATTTTGCGACCTTCCAGCGACTGGCCGATCCCATGAAGCCCAGCGACCTCGCCCTTCTGCTCGTGAACCGCCAAGGGACAGTGCTCTACGTTCCGGTTCGAGGCGAGTAATTCCACTTCACATTCGAGCAATCGACACATCGCGTCTCGACGGTTGTTCCGTCTTGACATTGCCGAAACGCCTCTCTATCATTCGTAACACGAATTGCATATTGGTGCTACGAAAGTCATGAACAAGCTCGTCCGGTTTGGAGTTTCGCTCGATCAACATCTGTTGGGAAATTTCGACAAGCTCGTCCGTCGCCGCAAGTACGCCACCAGGTCCGAGGCGCTCCGCGACCTCATACGCGACCAACTGGTGAATCAGCAATGGCAGGGTGACACGAATCGCGAAACCGTCGCCACGATCACCTTCGTGTATGACCACCATGTAAGGGACCTGACGAGGAAGCTCACGCAAATCCAACATGACTTTCAGGGCCACATCATGGCGGGCATGCACGTGCACCTCGACCACGACCATTGCCTTGAAGTGCTGGTCGTCAAAGGGAAGGTCTCACAGATCACGGAAGTCGCCGATGCGCTGGTGAGCGTGAAGGGCGTGAAACACGGCAAGCTGACCATGACAACGACCGGGAAGGCGTTGCATTGAAGAAAAGAATCTGCGTCATTGACGGGCGAGGCGGCGGCTTGGGACAGCGTCTCGTGACCAGGCTGTGCCTGCATCTTGGGCACGCGCACGACATTATCGGACTCGGGATCAACCGGGCAGCGGCCGCGGCCATGGAACGAGCCGGAGCCACGCGCGTCGGCGCGGGAGTGCAGGCGATTACTGAGACCGTGCCGACCGTCGACGTGATACTGGGATCGTTGAACGTGGTGCTGCCGGGCACGATGCTGGGGGAAGTGACGCAGGACATAGCAGCGGCCGTTTTGAGCGCGCGGGCCAAGAAGGTCCTTCTGCCGGTGAATCGCTCGCAGGTCGAAGTCGTGGGCGCGGAAGCCCAGACGCTCGACCGGCTGATTACCCATTCTGTGCAACGAGTGCGTTCGATCGTCGCTCCGGCGTAAACGCTCGGGCCGGAGCATCAGTGTCAATCCCGTTACAGCCGGACCACGAGGGTCTGCGCCAGCCGATGAGACGGCTGTCGAAAGATCATCGTGGGCGTCTCATCCGCCCATAGCCTTACAAGGGCGAGGTGTGACATGGGCTATCGGTGTTCACTGCATGTGGCTTTGGCGGTATTGTTGGGTGGAGCGGCTCCGGTCTGGGCCCACGATCCCGACGTGCCGGATCTTGAGACTCCTGAAATCTCCATCGTGGGGGAGCGTCCTGTCGCCGCTTCGTCGCAACAGTTCATTCCGGACAAAGAGTATCTCTTGCAACCCCAAGGCCGGCCGGCCCAAGTATTGCGCTTGATTCCCGGCTTCATCGCCGTGGAGCACTCCGGCGGGGCGGGCAAAGCCGACCAGTATTTCCTTCGAGGCTTCGATGCCGACCATGGCACCGACGTGGCGTTTTTCACCGACGGGATGCCGATCAATCTTCGCACGCACGCCCACGGGCAGGGCTACACGGATTTGAACTTCATCATTCCTGAGACCATTGAAGGTCTCGACGTCAACAAAGGAGCCTATCTTCCCGAGTACGGCGATTTCGCCACGGCGGGGGCCGTCAATTTCAGAACCAGGGAGGTCGTCAAAGAGGGCGTGGTGCAAGCGGCAGGCGGCCAGTTCGACACGCAGCGGTACTTGCTGATGTTCTCTCCGACGAAGGACAGGGTGCGGACGCTCCTTGCGGCGGAAGGCTACTACACGAATGGGCCGTTCCAAAACGACAATCGCTATTTTCGGACGAATCTCTTGGGTAAACTGACGACCAACTTGTCCGGTCGGGACGAGTTGAGCGTAACGGGGACGTTTCACAAGGCGCAGTGGAACGGTTCCGGAGAGGTTCCCCTCCGCGCCGTCACGGATGGAACGATCGACCGTTTCGGGGCGATCGATCCCTCCGAAGGAGGCCGGACCACGAGAAGCACCGCGCGGTTGAACTACCACTACGATACGACTTCCGGCGGAGAATTCTTCGCCAATGCCTACGCGCAATACTACAAATTCGATCTCTATACGAACTTCACGTTTGTTTTGAATGACGACGTCAACGGGGATGGGTTTCTACAATCGGACCGCCGCGTGGTTTATGGCGGCGATCTCGGCTACAAGCAGCGGGGCGACGTGGCAGGCATGCCGTCCATCGGGACCATCGGCCTGCAGACCCGCGTCGATGACATCCATGCGAGGTTGGGCACGCAGACGACGCGGAACCCGACCGGCACAACCGTCGACAGCGATATTCTCGAAGCTTCCTATGCGCCGTTCGTCAAAGCCGAAGTGCAACCGACGTCCTGGGCAAGAGTGGCCGGGGGGCTCCGCGCCGAAACGTTCACCTTCGATGTACGCAACCGGTGCCCGGTCTGCGCCGAGCAGCCGGCGGGGCGCAACGATTCCACGATCGTGCTCCCCAAGATGAATCTGGTCCTCGGCCCCTGGGCCGCGACGGAATTCTTTGCGAACTACGGCGAGGGGTACCATAGCAACGACGCGCGCTCGGCGGTGGCGCCGGGCTCTTCGCCTCTCGCGCGGGCCAAGAGTTATGAAGTGGGAATCCGGGCCAAGCCTTGGGGGCCGCAAGGCATCGAGTTGATCGCGACGGCCTGGGCGCTGGATCTCAAACAGGAACTGGTGTTCGTCGGCGACGAGGGCACCACCGAGATTCGAGGAGCCACCAAGCGGCGCGGCGCCGAATTCGCGGCCCGCGGACAAGTCTGGGGACCGCTCTACTTCAACGGCAGCGTGACCTATACGAAAGCCGAGTTCCGTAACGGCGATGCGATTCCCCTGGCTCCGGAGGTGACGGCGTACGGCTCGTTGCTGCTGCAATGGCCGGAAGGGTTGCGGTCCCAGATCCAGGCGACCTATCTCGGGGTGCGTCCCCTGATCGAAGATCGCAGCGTGAAAGCGCCGTCCTGGGTCGACGTCGACCTTTCTGAACGCTATGCGCTGCCCGTCAAACTTCGGCACGGTCGTCTGGAGGCTTTTGTGTTCGTCCAGAATCTGTTGAACACGAAGTGGGAGCAGGCCTCGTTCTATTTCGAATCTCGCCTGCGGAACGAAGCGGCCGGCGTCAACGACATCCACTTCGTGCCGGGGAATCCGAGGATGGTGATGGGCGGGGTGGCGTGGTACTTTTGAGCCGCTCCGCGGCTCAATGTTGAATGATGAATGGTTAATTTTGAATTGAATGGTCCGTTCCCGACCGATTAACATTCACCATTCTACATTACAATGCCCAGAATCCTCTCACGTGCCTATTTCAATCGCCCCACGCTGATCGTCGCCCGTTCGCTCATCGGGAAGCATCTCGTTCGCCGGATCCGAAACGGGACGGTCACGGGAAAGATCATCGAAACCGAGGCCTATGTCGGGCCGCATGATCTGGCGTGTCACGCCTCGAAAGGGCGCACGGCCAGAACCGACGTTCTTTTTGGCCCCCCAGGCATCGCCTATGTCTATTTCATCTACGGCATGCACCACATGCTCAACGTCGTGACGGAGCGGATCGAGTACCCTGCCGCGGTGTTGATCCGTGCCGTCGAAATCGAGGGCGAAGTGATCGACGGGCCCGGAAAACTCTGCCGCAAGTTGGCCATCGATCGATCGCTGAACCGCCACGACATGACCGAAGGCCGTCACCTGTGGTTTGAAGACCGGGGAACAAGCATGACGGGGAAGAAGATCGGAACGTTTCCGAGGATCGGTGTGGACTATGCTGGAGCCTGGGCCAGGAAACCGTATCGATTCCGAATAGTGGGCTAGGAAGCTCTCCGGGGAACGCTCTACCGACTGCCCCAAGCGATCTGCAGCCATCCGACATTATTGTCGGCCCGTCAACATCCTCAATGCATTCCGGTAAATACGCTTCCGGTTTTTTCGGGCCTGCGGCCGGATCTGCCCGTAACTCGCTACGAGGGATCACTCTGACAGATTCCTGCGTTGCGAGGCAGGGCACAAAAAAACGGGAGTGGCCGTCGCCGGCTACTCCCGTTCCAGTTCGATGTAACGACGAGCTATTCGATCTTGCGATCCGGACCAATCTTGGTCGCGGAGGTTACCGGAGGCGCAATCTGAATCTGCGGGCCCTGTACTTTGGGAAGCCGGCCGGCGCCCTGACCTTCGACGATGCGGGCGTTATCAGACTTCGACAGATTTTGCTGGGCGCTCTTGATCGAGTCGGCGGACTTCAGTAGCGTCGCCTCGCCGCGGGCGTCGGACTGGCCAGGATCATTGGCGGTCGGCTGACCGGTCACGGGGCTGCCGGAATTCTTCATCGGATAGCCCTCGTGCTTGGGGAGGAGCGCCGGGTTGGCCGACGCCATGGACAGCGCAAACAGGACACCGGAGACTGTCGCAACAGTGCCGAATACGAGCTTCATACCCCTTCTCCTTTGAATAATGGTGGCTGAAGGATTGCCGTGAATTGCGTTTCTATTAAGACGGAATCAACAAGTGCGCGGGATCATAGCCAGGACAGCCTATCGCTGTCAAGGCACAAGATCCCCGTTTTTGCCGATAGGCACGATCACGCGCCGGGAGTGGATAACGGCGCAAATACCAATAATATCAGGCCGTTCACGCTAATTGCCTCGGCGCGGAGGCCGCCGGCCACGGCCACGATGCCGAAATGCCGGACCACGGCTGACGCCCGGGAGCCGGATCGTGACGGTCGTGCCCTCCCCCGGCGCGCTCGCGATCCCTATCGATCCGCCGTGCTCCTCCACAATCTTCTTCACGGTCGCAAGGCCGAGGCCCGTCCCGGCCTTCTTGGTGGTAAAAAACGGCTCGAACACCTTATCGACGATCTCCGGCGGGATCGGCGCTCCGTCGTTCTTAATAAGTATCTGGTCTTCGATACCCCGGCCGGCGCGGTGCTGGGTCACATGGATCGTCAACTCTCCGCCGGGGGTCATGGCTTCGCAGGCGTTCTTGAAGATGCTGAGAAAGACCTGCTGCAGTTTCGCTTCGTCGCCCCGCACCGGAGCCAGCACCGGCGCATACTCCTTCGCCACGTGAATGCGGGTCACTTCGAGATCGGTTGCGACGACGGTGAGCGCGCTTTCAATAACTTCCGGGACACGAACGAGCCGCCGATTGAGTTCGAGCGGCTTCGCAAAATCGAGGATCTCATTGAGGATGGCTTCGACGCGCATGAGATCGCGCATGGCGTTCTCCACCCTGGTTTGTGGATCGAAGTCCAGGATGCCCTCGCCGGTCACTTCTTCCAATTGCGCGCGGATCGATCCCAACGGCTCCCGGATTTCCGTGGCGAGGAACGCGCTGAACTCACCGATGGCGGCCTGGCGTTCTTGCTTGCGGATGGCCGGTTCGAGTTCGACAGGCGCCGCTACGGGCGGAGGGGCCGCTCCCGCGTCGGAAGGCGGCGCCGGGGCCGGCGCGGCCGGAACGGGCGTTTGCAGCAGGTCGGCCAACTTGAGAATCATCGGTTCGAGCGTCCTGGCGTCGGTCGGCTGATAGCGCCCAGGTTCGCGGGAAGCCAGCGTCACCGTGCCGCCGACCTGGCCCCGCACAAAGAACGGAAATGCCAGCGACGACTGAAACCGGTCTTTGAAGAGCTGCTTGTGATCCAGAAAGCGGCCCTGGGTCGATGCCAGATCGTGGTCGACCCTCGGTTTGCGGTGGCGGATGGCCCAACCGGCGGCTGAACTGTCCAGGGCGAGGCGGTGGCCCGGCTTGATATCTTTCTTGCCGTCCTTCTGCTCTCCCTTCAGATCGCCGGCGACGCCGAGGACCTCAACATTGCCCGCGATGGGATCGTAGTGGCAGATCCAAGCGCGCTCAAACGCCACCGTGTCCTGCGCCTCCGCCAAGACGGCGGCGATCGTTTCCTGCAACTCCGGCGTAACGTGAGAGACCGGCGCGGTATAGAGCTCCGCCGGCTGAGGAACGGCAACAGGGTCCTTCATCACGAGCGGGCGGCTGAGGACCACGTTCATGTTGAACAGGCCTTCGCGGTCGAGCGCCTTGGTCACGTCTTCGCCGGCCTGATCCATCAGGCCCTTTTCTTTCTTTGCGAAGGTCGCGCTTTCTTTGCGCCCGATGACGAGGAAGCCGTAGGTGCGGTTGCGGTGTCTTAGGGGAACGCCGAGAAGCGACTTGGCTCCGGGGGTCACGAGTCGCAGCTTCATCGTGCGTCCCCCGTCTTGCTCTCGTGACGCGCCCGTATCGGCGATACCGGGCGCGGCCAGCGTCCTGAGGATGGCCTGGACGTCGCGGGCCGTGAAGCCCCGCGCGGCGTGACCGACAAGCGGTCCGTTCTCCCGGTGAAAGACGGCGGCCAGCGCTGCGTCGACCGGCATCTCGTTCAAGACCGACGTCAGGGTGCGCTGGAGATGGGTTTCCGGCGGTGGTTTGTGCGTGTGCTGCGTAGCAGTCATGACGTTCTTCCGATGATCGGTCGGGGATTGTAGCAATGCCTCCGATTCAATTCAATGAACAAGCGGCGCCGTTACTGTGATGGATTGATGATCTTGGGCTGCCGAGGCGGGGGCTCGCGCGGCTCGACGCGCCGGATGTCGATCTGATTGTGATCCGCCGCCAGAAAATTCAGAAGACTGCTTACTGCGCTGATGACGATTGCGCCTCCGACCGCTGGCCAGAAGCCGGAGACTGTAAACCCCTTCACGAGGTAGGCGGTGAATTCCAGGAGCAGGGCGTTGAGCACGACGAGAAAGAGGCCCAGGGTCAAAAGTATCAGCGGGAATGTCAAAACGAGCAGGATCGGGCGCAGCAGAAGATTCAAGATCGTCAGAACGAACACGGCGGCCACGCCTGCGCCGAGCGTGTCGGCTTCGATCCCCGGCACAATCGCGACGGCCAGAAACACGGCGATGCCGGTCACGAGCACCCGCATCACCACGGCATGGAAACCACCGCTGAACGGAGATCCCTGCATCTGCTGAGAGAAATGGATGATCTGCATCGCCGGCCTTGTCAGGGTGCGGCGGGGGGCGCGGGAGGCGCATCCGACGGAGCCGCGGGCGGGTCTTGACGTTTACCCGCCGAAAAATGCACCTCCGTTGCCGTCAGAATCTTGTCGTCCTTGGTCGCCTCAATGACGACACGGTCACCGACGACCGGCTGTTCCTTCGACTTCGGCTTGCCCTTCTCTTTGAAGCGGGTATCTTTCGTCACGTTTACCGAGACGGTGGCGCCTTTCGTCGTTTTCACCTCGATGTGGGTGCCGTCGATGGCCGTGACCGTGCCGAGCACGTGCTGGCCTGTGCCGTGAGCGTACAACGCGCTGCTGGGTAGAAGGAGCATAGCGGTGAGGAACATGCGACGAACCATGGTGACGTTTTACTCCTTATGAAGGGTTGGGGCTCATGGCTTAATCTGGTTAATGATGATGGCCTCCGCTCTTCTGAGCGGCGGCATCGTCTCCCTCAAGGAACTTGTCGAAAGCGGCGGCTTCCTCCAAGTCGTGCTTGGTCTTCGGGTTCAAGGTTTTCATCTCGTCGAGTTCGTCGCGCGTCAGTTTCGGAAGGTGCCGGATGAAGTGCACGAGCTTCCAACTGTCGAGATCTTTTTCCGGCTCTCCTTCGCCCCAGGCCGGCATGGCGGTGAAGCGAATGCCGTTATGAATGACCCAAAACAACTCGCCGTCCGACATCGATTGAGTGTCGGATAATCGCAAGTCCGGAGCCTTGGGATACACGTTCTTGCCGATCGGGGTCTGGCCGCTGCCGTCGTTGGAATGGCAGGTGGCGCAATGGTCGGCGAAGTGGGCCAGTCCCTCTTTTAGTACGTCGGGAGTCAATGCCACCGGGTTTCCCGCGTTTCTCTGCGCGATGGGAATCGCCAGGTGTCTGATCTGTCTGGCCATCATCACTTCAAGCGCGTGAGGCTCGGTCTTGGCGCTGAACCCGGTCGTAAACAGCCGGTACCCGACCCAGCCGAACGCGCCTACACCTGTTAAGAGGAGAAGGGCGACGACGGCGATCAACTTCGTTTTCATACCGGTCATTCACTATACAAATTCCATGGGCCGATTGCTACCGGACTCTCAGCCGGGCGGCGAGCCGGCCCAGAACGGGCAGATGCATCAACAGTCCGCTGAATCCCATGAGGGTCTCTCCGATCCAGAAGGTGACGCAGAGATTGAACGCCAGCACACCGTAGTAGAGGCCGACGCCCCGTAGGATTCGCGGCGTGGTCGCCTGCGCGATCGCGACGGGAGGCAGCCGCCGGTCCAGCGGGAAATAAACGGCAAGCGAGATCAAGCCGACGACGGCCCAACCGGCGTAGTTGGCCATCGGGACACCGAAATGGAGGCCGGGGTCGGGATAGTAGTAGATCTTGCCGAGGAACCAGCGGTCGCCGCGGAGGGCAACCGGATCGATGACCATGTCAATGAAAGCGAACAGGAATGCGGTCAGAACGAGCGCGAGCCGGCCGGTCCGCGCGTCCGGATCGAATCGCAACGGCGCGAATGAAAGTCCGGCGGAAGTCGGCGACCGATCGAATGGAAGAATCAGGCAGAGTGCCACGCAGTAGGAGGCATAGAGCAGAAAACTGAAAGAAATCGAGTCCATGAAGGGGATATTCGAGAAGTAGAGCTCTTGGCCGACCGTGGAGCCGTTGTAGAAGTACCAGCCGAACGGGATGCCGGTGCGCGTCGAAGAATATTCGCAGACGAACGCCGTGGCCCAGCTGATCAGCCAGAAGCGCCAGGTTCTCGGCCAACCGATCAATTGAACGGCGGAGAACAGAAACGCTGCGAGAAACACGAAGACATAGGGACGGAAGGCGATAGTCTTGATGAATAGCGCAAGGTATTCCATCAGTTTTGAGTTATGAGTTCTTAGTGTTGAGTTGTCAGATAACTAAACACTCACAACTAAAAACTCATAGCTAGGCGTACTTGTGTTCTCGAAACCACCGCACCGCTTTCTCGATGGCCACCTCCGGCGGTGTCTGTGGAATGCCGAGCTCCCGGATGGCCTTCGAACAGTCGTAGTGCATTTTGTACTTGGCCATTTTCACGCCTTCAAGAGGAATCCGAGGGGGATAGCCGGTAAGATTTGCGATCCACTGATTGGCATAGGCAAGCGGCAGAATCGCCAAGCGCGGCAGCTTGATCGACGGGGCCGTCATACCGGTGATCTTGCTCAAGATCTCGAATACCTCCCGCAGCATTAAGTTCCTGCACCCAAGGATGTACCGCTCGCCTTGGCGGCCCTTCTGCATGGCCAGCAGGTGACCGGCCGCCACGTCGTCCACATCCACGATATTCAGGCCTGTTTCAATGTAGGCCGGCATCCGCCCTTTCATGAAGTCGACGATAATCTGCCCGGTGGGGGTCGGCTTCACGTCTCCGGCCCCGACCGGCGCGCTGGGGTTGACGATTACGACGGGTAACCCTTGCTTCGCCAACTTCAAAACTTCCTGCTCGGCGAGATACTTGGATCGCTTGTAGTGGCCGGCCATCTGGTCGAGCGAAACCGGTGTGTCTTCCGTGCCCAGGCCGCCGCCTGGCGGCAGGCCGATCGCACCGATCGTGCTGCAGTAGACCGTGCGCTCGATGCCGACCTCGCGCGCGGCTTCCAGGAGATTACGGGTGCCCGTCACGTTGACGTCGTAGAAGATCGAGGGAACTTTCGCCCAGAGCGCGTAATGCGCGGCGACGTGGTAAAGCTCGCGGCAGCCGGCCAAGGCTTGGCGCAACGAGGCGGGATCGCGCAGATCACCGGTAACCCGTTCGACCGGCAGGCCTTCGAGATTCTGTCGATCGGCATCGCCACGCGCCAGTACGCGGACGTCGACGCCGGACCGCACCAGTGCGCGGGCCACCGCCCCTCCGACGAATCCGGTGGCGCCTGTGACCAGTGCTTTCATCTTGAAGCCGTGAAGCGTGAAACGTGAAGGGTGAAGCGCGTGATATGGGAACGACGGCCAGATTGTAGAGGTTTGCGTTTCACGAGATACGCTTCACGAACGACGTCAGTTCTTGCGGCTTGTGATGTATCGCGCGATTTCGCGGAGCGGGTCGGCGGAGGGACCGAAGGACGATAAGCGACTGATGGCGCGGCTCACGCAGTCGTCGGCCAGCTTCTTGGCGCCCTCCACGCCGTGAAACGTCGGGTAGGTCTTCTTGCCGCGCTCGGCGTCCGTGTTCGGGTTCTTGCCCAATTCTTCGCGCGTGCCGGTCACGTTCAACACATCGTCGGCAATTTGAAAGGCCAGGCCGATATCTTCAGCATAACCGGTCATGTCGCCGAGTTGGCGGTCGCTCGCCCCCGCGGCGATGGCGCCCATGCGGACGGCAGCTCTGATCAACATGCCGGTCTTGTGTTTATGGATATTCTGTAGGGTCGGGAGATCGATGTCTTTGTTTTCGGCCTGAATGTCGAACACCTGGCCGCCGACCATGCCCGCGTCGCCGGAGCCGTAGGCCAGTTCCTGAATGATCCGGACTTGGCGGACAGGGTCGCAACTCTTCATGAGCTCCGGACGGCTGATCAAGTCGAACGCCATCGTCAGCAGCGCGTCACCGGCCAAAATAGCCATGGCTTCGCCATAGACTTTGTGATTCGTCGGTTTGCCGCGGCGAAAGTCGTCGTTGTCCATTGAGGGCAGGTCGTCGTGAATGAGCGAATAGGTGTGGATGAATTCCAGCGAGCAGGCGACGGCCATCAACCCGGGCGGTGTCTGGCCGAGCGCCTCCGCCGCTGCGATCGTCAGGATCGGACGAACCCGTTTCCCGCCTGCCATCAGACTGTACCTCATGCTCTCATGGAGCGTGGTCGGCGGGGCGGCTGTCGGCGGGGTGACCTGATCCAAAAAGCGATCGACTTCAATCCGCTTTTGTTCGAGGTAGTCCTTGATGTTCATAGGGATAAAACGGCTTTCCGCGCGATGACTCCTGAATCTGGCGGAGAGTAACAAACAGGTGGGGGGGAGTCAAACCACGAAGCTGGTCAATCGTCAATGGTCATCCGTCAAACGTAAGGATGGACGTTTCCAGTATCCGGTCTTCCGATTGACGAATGACGGTTGACGAGCGGGCTCCTTGTATTTCCGCAGACCCCTTGGCTATACTCGCCCATCATGAGCATCCGAAAAGCCGGCGGAGACTGGGAGCCGATGCTGCTCCCGATCGAGCCCCGCCATTGCAAAGTCTGCAAGCAAGGGCTGTATCGGGACAAGACGATGTTCCGTGGCGGCTGGTCCCGCTGCACGGTTTGCGACGAGTTCGTCCACTATAGCTGCCTGGCCAGCGGCAAGGTCTCATTCCTCAAGGCTCGTCCCCGTGTGTGCAAGTCCTGCCGTGCGGCGCAGGCCGGCGGGCAAGCTCCGGCGGCGCCTCAGACTGAAACTCCCGCTGCCGTGGGATCGTGACCTCCGATCCTCGTTCCAGCCTTCTTCAGACTCATTCCGCATGGCATCAGATTTTTGCCCAAGTCATTCGTTATGCGCTGGCGCCGACGATTCTCCTCTTCAGCGGGTTTTTTACCGCCAACTTCGTAATCAGCGGCCAGTATGCCTGGCCGCGGACCACCAGGGTGCTGGCGTTGACGTTGACCCTGCTCGTACTTTCCTATGAATTTGTCTATAAAGAACAGCGGTCTCGCACGGGATCGGCGGATCAAGCCCGCACAGCCTTGCTCTACTCCTGTGTGATTCCGTATATGATTGGGACCCTGCTGATGCTCGCCTTGTGGAAATTGTAGAGGCCGGCGGCCATGGCGCAGGTGTACAAGAGCGGCGCCTTTCTTCAACAATGCTGGTCGGTGCATCCCCTTTGCGTCGAGGTGAGGCGGATGACCGGTGAACACCGACTCGGGCTGGCCTGTACCTCTTGCCGTTTTGCGCATTACCTGACGCTGGAGTCGGTGGTGGTCAGGGCGTCGGCGGTGCTGGAAGGATCAGAGGACGTGTTCAATGAACCGCTCCCCGGTAAGGGAGAAGATCAACTGGCCGGCTGTCTTGAATCCCATGCCCCGTCCCTGTCCTTGCGCGAGATGGATGTGTTTGAAGATCTCGTCATGATCCGTTGCGCGGAGTGCCGCCGTCACTACGCGCTAAGCGTCTCGGCCTTCGAAACGCACCAAAAGTGAATTTGAGCGAGCGGACAAGCCGGCAGACCGGCGAGTTGAAGAGCTGAGACTCGTCGACTTTTTAGCCTGTCGGCCCGCCTCTTGTCGGCAATCCGTCCATGACGCATCCACTCTCCTTCACCGCGGAAGAAACGGCGCTTCTTTCCGACGCGCAGTTCTTCGGGAAAAAAGCGAGGATCTCGGAAAAAATTCGCGGACAGCTCGCCGCCGTCCATGATGCTCTTAGATGCGAACTCACGGAGGCTCGACTGCTTGGTCCTTCCGACTTTGAATCCGGCCGTCACCAATTCGTCAAGGGCGAACATCTTGAGGACTTCCCTTATCAGTACTTGGATTGTCCCAAGCATTTCGACGGCACGGAGAAATGCACTTTCCGGACGCTCGTTTGGTGGGGGCACCATGTCGTGTGCGCCTGGATTCTGGAAGGGCGGCTGAGCAAGGCCTATAAAAAGAACATGGTAGATCGGTTCCATACGATTGCCGGACGAGGGCTCGAACTGTCGACGGCGCCTACCCTGTGGGAATGGAAAAAGGGCGAAGGGTATACGTTGCCCATCACCCATGACCGGAAGGCGCAGATTGCGGCGGTTTTTGCCGAGCGGTCGTTCATCAAAGTCGCCCGGTTTTTTCCTCTCGACGATCACCGGCTAGGGCAGGGTGATCTTGCCGCCCTTGCGCTGGAGGCTTTCCGGGCCATGGCCCCGATCATCACCCCTTGAATTCATGAATTGTGCAGGGTGCAAGATTTCGGTAGACTAGCGCGTCCTTTTCCTCGCCGTCGATAAGAATTTGTCCGGGGGCTGACGCACAAGGAGGTTATCGTGATGAACGTTGTCGGACGCAAGGGCACAGGCATCGTGTTGTTGGTCGGGCTGCTCGCATCGGGCTGCGCGGGCTCGGGGCAGACGCTGTATCTTGATACCATTCCCAAAACGGCGCCGGCCCAGATGATCGCGCCGGAGGGCGTGAAAATCGTCGTCGAGCCGTTTGAGGATCGGCGCGTGGACAAGACGCGGGTCGGGATGCGTTCGCACCTGTGGGGCGGAGTCACGTATTTCGATGTCACGGGCCAGAATGTCGGAGAAATGTACGCACAGGCGCTGGCCGATCGCCTCAAGACAAGGGGATGGCAGGACCGCGCCTGGTCGGTGCGCGTCGGTCAGGCCGGCACGGCGGCTGATGCCGACATCGTGATCACCGGACAGATCCTCGATTTTTCCGCGAATGCCAAGAGCCGCGTGTTCTCGACGGCTCTTGCGACGAGCAGCAAGCTCACGGTGACCGCCAAGAACAAGAGCGACCAGAGCACGACCAATCGGACCATTGAGGGCGCGCAGACGGATACGGTGTTCTGGTACAACGACGACGACATCAAGGAACTGTTGACCGCGACGGTAAAGGAGACCATCAACCGGTACGTGGAGGATACGACCGTCGCGCAGCGCGCCATTCGGCCCAGCCGATAAGGCGGTCGTTACAAAAGGGCCGGCTCCATGCGTGAGCGCCGATGGGAGACTACTGCGCCGTTGACGTTCGGACAGGTGCTTGCCGTCGGTGAGCGCCTAGCCTCTTTGGGATTAAAGCCGGCGGTTCCGGCGAACGACGTCATCTGCTATGTCGAAGAATGGACTGTCGAATCACCGGAAGACTTTGACGCACTCGATGCATGGGCCACCGAAGACGTTACGCTGGTCCATGTCCGGGAGGCATGGCGTGGGGATTTCTTTCTCCTGTCCGGCGCCTACCATACGGTCTACCAACGCCATCAGGATGTCGGAACCTATTGCTCGATCAGCCATCCTTGGCGGATCCGTGAATCGCTCAGGCTGCACGAGAGCCGGAGCATGCTCTGGCTCGGCTTCCGGCATGCCCACTCGTTCGTACGGATACGGCTTCAGACCGGCGAGGTCATCAGCCCCGGTGAAACGAGGGGAGACGATCGGCGCGACCAGTGGCTGGAGGAACGGCGCACCGCCTTCCTTGAGGCGATCACAACGCTCGAACTGCCGATCGAAACGGATGTCGAGAAGGATCAGGTTATCCTTCGCCCGACCGATCCCTCCGTGCCGTTCTTTTGCTCTTGGCCCGATGCGTTCGGTCCCTGCCAGTTCGAATACAACACCTCCGATGCCTACGAGTTTCTCGTGCCGGCCAGCCGCCTGGCGGCGACCTATGCGCCGGAGCCGGCGGGCGTCCGCGCCTATTTGACGGGATTTTCAGAGGCTGCGCTCGACGAATTCGCGGCGATCGGACCGGCCGCCGGACTGGGCTACCGTTGTTCGGTCCACTGCCCCCTCGACGATCTGCCGGAAATACGCTCGGCCATCGAACCGGGCGGCCGCCTCTACAGTACCCTCTGTGAATTTCAAACCCAAGAACTGCTGCCCGAGGGTGAAGATGCCTCGGCCATCATCGGGGTGGTCGGTTCGAGCGCAGGTTTTGCCGTCGAGGCGCGGTTGAACAGGGCTCCCCTCAAGGAAGAGGCGATGGCCGGCTGGTTGGAGCGGCTAATCGGACATCGAGTCGCGTACGCCCCGCTGCCGGCGTTTGTTTAGCGGACTGAGGTCGAGGTTGAGGCTGAAGTCGGCGCGATCGGGTCTTCGGAATCTTCACTCAACCTTGACCTTAGCCGCAGCATAATCAGCGTTCCCGAATCAAACATTTTGTTGATCAATCCCCTGCGATTCCGCACAGTGGAGGCATGAGCCCTCTGGCTAAGGTGCAGTCGGTTCTCGCCAAGCCGTTCATGCCGGCCATGTTTTTTCTGTCGGGTGTTACGTACGACACGCTGACCCTGACGCGCATCGATCGGCTCCAGGACAATCTTCTGCTGCTCATATATCTGCTTCTCTTGGGCATCCTCATCGTGTTGACCGGCCGGTTAGGGATCGAACCCCCTCCGGATCGTGACCAGTTGGCAACCTTATCTCCCCTCGCCCGTTGGGCGCTCCGCAGCAGGCCCTATTATCCCATGGCCAGCCAGTTTCTCCTCGGCGGCCTCTTCAGCGCCTATGCGATCTTTTACTCGCGAAGTGCCACGCTGACCGGCACCGCTGTGTTCCTCGCCTTATTGGTCTTCTTGCTGGTCGGGAATGAATTCTTGCGCGACCGGCTCTCGAACCTCCGTCTGTTGGTCAGCCTCTATGCCCTCGTGTGTTTCGCGTTTTTCACCTTCTTTCTGCCGGTCATGACCGGCCTGATGAACGCGGCCGTTTTCTTGGCCGGCGCCGGACTCAGCGTCGCCGTGACCTTTCGGGTCGTTCAACTGATCTACTGGAACAATCCGGACCGGTCGCGGCGCGAGGCCATCGGTGTAACCGCCCCGGCAGTGACGCTCATCGGTCTGCTGGTCGGGTTCTATTTCATGAACTGGATTCCCCCGGTGCCGCTCTCTCTAAAATTCGGCGGAATCTACCATGAGGTCAAGAAGTCGGGCGATCAATTCGAACTGTCTTTCGAAAAACAGTGGTACGAGATCTGGAAGCGATCCGACACGGTTTTCCCCGCCGATGAACCGGTCTACTGTTTTACGGCGGTGTTCGCGCCGGTGGCGTTGAAGACGACGGTGTATCATCATTGGTATTTCCGGTTGGACGGTGCGAAACCCTTCACCCACGCCGACAAGATTCCCCTCAAGATTTCCGGGGGACGGGAAGGCGGCTACCGCGCCTATACCTTCAAACAACGGCTTGATCCGGGCGACTGGCGCGTAGACGTGGAGACCGAAGACGGACGCATCATCGGTCGCGTGGCAGTCCGGATCGAAGCGCGTGCCGTGGGCACCCCATCTCTCAGGACGGTATTGTACTGATGAATCGGCTGAGTGGTCTTAAGCTTCTGGATGAGCGCGAAGGCGAAGGTCCTGCGGCCGAGAAGGGCGACACCGTGATCTATAATTCCCGAACCTTCCTGAACCGTGGGAAAGAAGTCGGCATCGAGGCCAAGCAGATTGAAATACTCCCGAAGGAGATGATCCGTGCGGTTGATGGCATCTGTTTCATCGATCACAAGACCAGACTCGGCAGCCGTCAGACGATCGCCGGGGTGGAGCATACCTTGACCGGCATGAAAGTCGGAGGCTATCGCAAGGTCCGCATCAGCCCTCATCTAGGCTACCGGGATAAGGGCGTTCCCGGCTACATTCCGCCCGATGCAGTCTTGATCGTGGAGATCTGGTTGCGGGAGATTGTTCAAGCCGCTAAGATTCTCACGTCATGAGTAGAAAGGCCCTCCCTCATTGCCCCTCCAGCCCCAACTGCGTGTCGACTCAAGCGCTAGACGATGGCCATGCGATAGCGCCGTTTCGGTACCGCAAGTCACGAGCCGAGGCGAGAGAGGCGCTAAAGGCTGCCATCGCGAGCCTTCCGAGGGCGAAGCTTGTCGAAGAAGAGGAGGCCTATCTGCATTATGAGTTCACCAGCCTATTGATGCGTTTCGTCGACGATGTCGAATTTCTCTTCGATGAGGAATCGAAGACCATCCACTTCCGCTCGGCCTCGCGCACCGGTTACGGCGATTTCGGCGTGAATCGCCGACGGATGGAGGGGATTCGGGTCCTTGTCGAACAACGGCTATAGTGCCTCCCTCTATCTCTTAATCGGCGCAACGTATCATTTGCTTTGCCGGAACGGCATCGTTTGATAAGGTAGCCAGGACTTATGGGATTCAAGCGAAAACATTCGCGCGTGGCCGTCGGCCGGCTCGGGCGTCTCCAGCGAGGATCATTTTCCGCACCCTGTAAGGTATTGGATGTCAGTGACTCCGGCGTCAAGATCGAAAGCCGGATGTTTGTGAAAGTGGGCGATACCCTGCAGCTTATGATAGAACTCGATCAGGGGCGGACCCTCTCTTGCACCATTCAGCTGGTCCACGTTCGGGCCCCGCGGTTCGGCGCTCGCGTCACGTCGATCAGTCCTGAGGATCAAGAGCGCCTCTCCCATCTCCTCGATGACCGGGTCCAGCACCTCTATTCCATCGGCAGAGGCTGAAAGATCCGGTCTTATCCGGCAGGATGCGGGAAAAGTCCGCCAGCGGCGTTCTCGCATCGCTCAGCGGCTCAACCTACGGCACAGGGTACGATGCGCCGCTTCGGTCGCTGCGGCCTGCCGGACCACTTTCTTGCACATCCTGCCCGGCTGTTTTACGTCGTCCCACACCCCGATATCTGCGACGGCGACAGAGGTCAAAATGAGTTGCCCAGCCGCCTGCTAGAGCGCGTGACAAGCGGCGGCGGGTGTGAGTTCCTCCGGGGTAAACTTCACCGTCGACACGTAGGCCCACCCCATCAGGTAGCCGAGATTGCGGTATGCTTCAAACTCTTCAAGCTCATACCATTGGAAAATAGTGCTGGTCTGGGGGAATTCTTTACCTAACGGGGTGTCCACAAACTTTGTGACTTTTCGCAGCGCGAGTTCGGCTCGTTCCCTTGAGAGATGATCCCCGATCATCGGGAGCAGTCGGTCGCCATCGAGGTGAGTCGGATTGTTCGGCGGACTCGCCAGGGGGTAGGTTCCGTAGGAACGTCGGTCTTCGGGTTGGGCGGCCACGAAGATCTTTCCAGGGGCGATGAGGGATGGGTTCTTTCGGAATAGGTGAGCGTTGTAGGCGTAGGGCTTCAGATAGTGAATGACGGTGAGGGT